>CALGHC010000296.1 GCA_937915965.1 uncultured Myxococcales bacterium | reverse complement strand
CCGCTGCCGCGCCGTGATCAGCCGCACGGTGCCGCCGATCGCCTGGCCGCCAAGCAGGACTGGTGTCGCCCCGCGGTAGACCTCCAGGCGGTCGATCACATCCAGCGGCAGGTCGTCGAGGTCCACCGGAGTTCCGTCGAGGCCGACGAGGGGTACATCGTCCAGCGTGACGCTGACCTGATCGGCCGTGCTCCCCCGGATACGCAGCAGCCCGCCGGTGCCAGGTCCGCCAGTGCGCTGAACCGCCGCGCCGACCTGGGCGTCGAGTGCCTCGGCCAACGCCTGATGGCGCCGGCGCAACGCGGCGCCCGTCACCGCCGAGGCGGCGACGCTCTCGTCGAGCTGCGGGTCCTCCTCAGCGGCTGCGGCAGCGTGGACGTCGACCGGCGCGACGCGAACAGCTGCCGCCGCCGCGCTGGGAGCGAACCATACAACCGCGACCACCCACGCCGTCAGGGCACGCCCGCGACCTGGCAGGGCGCGCCAGCGACCTGGGGCTGCGATCGGGAGACCTAGGGTCCTCGCCATGGCATCCCCCGGCATGGCGGGGAACGGCGCGGCGCTGCATCTCCCGGCGACACCGCGTCCCAGTAGACGGCAAGGTGTCGAACGGACCGAGTGCTGCGCTGCAAGAAACTGTATTGCGCTGCAAAACTGCCTGGCACGGCAACCTCCCGTCCATCCCCGAGGACGCGGAAGAGGTCGTGCCCGTGACCGGTCTCCTGACTCGCAGCCGCGTCGGAACGACACGAGGTCATCCCGGCGCTGGCGGCCTCACCTTCCCGAGGGTCGGCCCGACAGCGTCGGGCTCTTCCCATCAGTGGCTTCGCGAGGACGCGATGCAGCTGCTTACAGTGGCGGGTCCGTACCGGATTCTCACCGGTTTCCCTCGTCGTCGATCGTTCGGCCGCACTTGGCCGGTTGCGATCGGGACAGCCTGTGCCAGAGCACAGGCGCCACGGGCAAGCGGACTGTAGGCGCGCAATCCCGGGTCCGTCAACGGCAAAAGCGCGCGCCGACCGGGCGCCTGCTCGGGTCGGCGGGACCGCCTTCCCTTCCGCCGCCATCCTCGCTAGGCTCCGCCGCCAAGGAACATCTGACGTCCTTTACGCCCGTCCACGCCCGTCCACGCCCGTCCACGCCCGTCCACGCCCGCCAAATCCGCGCCAGGAGCGCAATCGGAGCCAGCCGTGAGCAGCACCTCTCCTCGATCAGTCGCCGAAGTCTTCCTCAACCGCGTGCGCGCCATGCCGGACCGCGATGCCTTTGAATTCCCAGGTCCCGGCGGCGACGGCTGGCGCCGGATGACGTGGCAGCAGTCCGGCGACTACGTCGAGGCGGTCGCGCTTGGCTTGCGCGCGATCGGTGTCGAGTCCGAGCAGCGCTGCGCCTTGCTGGCGAACACCCGCGTGGAGTGGATCTTCTGCGACCTCGGGATTCTCTGCGCTGGCGCCGCGACCACGACGATCTACGCGTCGAATACGCCCGAAGAGTGCGCGTTCATCGTCAACGATTCGCAGTCGGTGGTGGTCTTCGCAGAGGACGACGCCCAGGTCGCCAAGCTCGTCGAGAAGCGCGCCGAAATGCCCACTCTGATGAAGGTTGTGACCCTGGACGGTCAGGCCGGTCACGACGGCTGGGTGATCACAGTCGACGAACTCAAGGCGCTCGGCGATGGGCGCAAGGCCGCGAACGCCAACGAGTTCGAAGAGGTCATCGCGACGATCGAGAAGGACCACCTCGCGACCCTGATCTACACTTCCGGTACCACCGGCCTGCCCAAGGGCGTCGAACTGACCCACGACTGCTGGGTCTTCGAGGGCGAGGCGATCGAGGAGCTCGGCATCATCAGCGCCGAGGACCACCAGTACCTGTGGCTGCCGTTGGCACACAGCTTTGGCAAGGTGCTGGAGGCCGCTCAGCTGCAGATCGGCTTCTTGACCACGGTCGACGGGCGCATCCCCAAGTTGGTCGAGAACCTCGCCGTCGTGCGACCGACCTTCATGGCCGCCGCGCCGCGCATCTTCGAGAAGGTCTACAACAAGATCGTGACGGGAGCCGAGGCAGCCGGTGGTGCCAAGCTGAAGATCCTGCGGTGGGCGATCAAGGTCGGCAAGCAGGTCTCGAAGATCCGCCAGGACGGCCAGGAGCCCGGTGGCCTGCTCGGGCTGCAGTTCGCCCTGGCCGACCGGTTGGTCTTCTCGAAGCTACGCGCTCGTTTCGGCGGCCGGCTGAAGTTCTTCATCTCTGGCTCGGCGCCGCTTAGCCGGGACATGGCCGAGTTCTTCCACGCGGCCGGCATCCTTATCTACGAGGGCTATGGCCTGACCGAGTCGAGCGCCGCGAGCTTCGTCAATCGGCCCGGCGGCTGGAAGTTCGGCACCGTCGGCCTGCCGGTGCCCGGCGTCGAGATCAAGATCCTCCCCGAGACAAAGGAGATCCTGATCTCGGGTCGCGGCATCATGCGTGGCTATCACGGGCTGCCCGAGGCGACCGCCGAGTGCCTTCAAGATGGTTGGCTGCACACCGGCGACGCCGGCGAGCTCGACGACCATGGCTTCCTGCGCATCACGGACCGGATCAAGGAGCTCATCAAGACCTCCGGTGGCAAGTACGTCGCTCCGCAGAAGCTTGAGGCCCGGCTCAAGGCGCTGTGCCCCTACATCGGCCAGGTCGTCGTGCACGGCAACAACCGCAACTTCTGTTCGGCGCTCGTGACCTTGGACCCCGAGTCGTTCCCGGCCTGGGTCGCGGACCAGGGTATCGCCGGTGAGGGCATGGCCGAATGGGTCACGGCGGATGCGGTCGTCGGCATGGTGCAGACGGCCGTCGACCAGCTCAACGAGGAGCTCGCGCGCTACGAGACCATCAAGAAGTTCAGCATCCTGGAGAAGGACTTCACCATCGAGGATGGCCTGGTCACGCCGAGCATGAAGGTCAAGCGCAAAGCGGTCGAGAAGACCTACGCGGACGTGCTCGACGGATTCTACGTGGACACGCTCAAGCAGGTGTAGCCGCTGGGCTGGGCGCACTCGGTGGCGCCTCATCGAGCTTGGCGCCTCATCGAGCTTGGCGCGCCATCGCGGCCCGCCACGTCATCAGCACGGTCGTCACCGCGCACGCGACGTTCAGGCTGTCGATGACCCCCCACATCGGGATCTCAACGACGACGTCGGCTTCGCGTCGCAGCAGGGCCGGCAAACCATCGTCCTCTGCGCCAGCGACAAAGACGGGTCGGTCTGGCCACTCGATCTGGTCGAACGACTCGCTCGCCGGTGTCTGCTGAATCGCGACAAGCTGTCTGCCGCGCAGTCGGGTGTCGCGGACCAGCGCTTCGGCGTCAGCGAGGTGGCGGACCTCAAGGACACGCTCGGTTCCACGCGCCCGGCTGCTCAGCAGCTCCGCGCGACCGACCAGCAGGACTTCTGCCAGGCCGGCGGCTTCGGCGCTGCGGACGGCGACCCCCAGGTTGAGGTCGAGGCGCGGTTGCCACAGCGCCAGGGCGGCGTCGCTGCGGGCGACGATGGGCAGGGCGCCTTGGGATGGCAGACCGAAGGGGGCGCGGGCCGAGACCGCATCGCTGCGGGCATGTGGGCCGAGTCGTTCGCGTCTGCGGTCGGACGTGAGCTCGCCGCGGCGGGCG
>CALGHC010000295.1 GCA_937915965.1 uncultured Myxococcales bacterium | reverse complement strand
CGCGAACGACGCGGACGCGAACTCCGACGCGGACGCGAGCTCCGACGGCGACGCGGAGGCAGCCGCAGACACAGACGCCAACGCCGACGCCGACGAGCCGCCGCCAGCCTGCGTCGCCCAGCCGACCCTGTGCGACGACGGCAACGTCTGCACCGATGACCTCTGCGACGCCGCCACCGGCTGCCTGCACCTCGCCAACGCGATGCCCTGCGGCGTCGGCGGCTGCCAGTCGGACGGACAGTGCGGCGCCGGGCTGTGCATGGGCGGCTCGGCGAAGGTGTTTACCGCGATCTACGCTGCCAACGGCAACCACCACGCGACCGCCGTCGTGCAGCTAGCGGCGGGTGGTTTTGCGATCGCCGGCCACACAACGGCGGTGGGCGGCCAACAGCAGGACATGGTCCTCGCACGCTACGACGGCAGCGGGGTACCCGTGTGGCAAAAGACGTACGGCAGCGGCGGCAAGACCCTGGTCAATGACTTGATCGCCGCGCCTGCTGGCTTTGTCCTGGTCGGGCAGAAGGTGAGCTCGGCCGGCGACCTCGACGGCGCCATCGTGGTGACCTCCGACGACGGCTGGCCGCTCGGTCTGAAGTCGGTGGGGGGCAAGGGCGACGACGCGCTGCGCAGCGCCGTCGCCATCTCGCCGGGCGAACTCGTCATCGCCGGGTGGTCAGACCCGGCGTCGGGCGGCCGCGAAGGCTGGCTCCTGCACACCGATGGCGCCGGCAACCAAAGCAGCAGCAAGTACTTCGGCGGCGGAAGCCAACAGCGGTTCGCTGCGCTGGCCACTGCGGGTCAGAAGCTGGCGCTGGCAGGCACCCGCACTCCCCTGGGCCAGGCGGACGAGGACGGATGGGTCGTCGTCACGTCCTTGAAGGGCGCGCAGCAGTGGCAGCGGGTCTTGGCAGCGCCGGGAGACAACACGCTGGTCGCCATCGCGATGGTCGACGGCGACGAGGTGCTGGCGGCAGGACGCACCGCGGGCAAGGCGGACGCATGGGACACCTGGCTGATTCGCCTCGACGCGTCGGGCGCGACCCGCTGGAGCCGGACGATCGACAGCGGCGGTGTCGAGGTCGTCCAGGCGATGGTCGCATCGGCCGAGGGCGAGGGTTGGGTGATGGGCGCTCGGGTCCTCGGTGAGGGCGCGGCGAGCGACGCCTGGGCGATGCGCTTCGACGTTTGGGGCAATCCGCTGGCGTCCCGGACCTACGCAGGTGGCGCCTCGCAGCGGTTCTTTGACGGGGTCCGCGTTCCCGGCGGCGGCGTGGCGATGACCGGGCAGTCGGTCTCGAGTGGCCCCACTGGGGTCGACATCCTCCTGGTGCGCACCGATCGGTGGGGCAACGGTACGTGCGTGCAGGCTGGCGCATGCGTCGACAAGGCAGCGCCTGACTGTGACGACGGCTCGGAGTGCAGCGTCGACGACTGCCAAAAGAGCGTCTGCAGCCACGCGACGCTGCCGCCCGCCTCGCCGTGCGGACCGTCGAACGGCCCATCGGCGCAGTGCCTGGGGCTGATCTGCGCTCCGTAGTCGTTTGTGGAGTTGCCGCGCCTTCAAGGAGAACGAAGCGAGGCGATCGTCCGGAGCGATCGTCCGGGGAGAGCCCAGCGGAACGCGGCGCGCCTAATCCGCCGGACAACCGTCAGCGGGCGCGGACCCACCGACAGGCAGCTCGAAATGGGCGAGCCACGTCTTCCTGCCGGAACGACCGATGGCGAGCACGCCGTACTGACCCGGTTTCTCGAATCGGAACAGCGCCTGGGTGCCCTCGTCGCCGATCGGGTCAGCCCGCGAGCCCTGCTCCTCGTCGGCGTCGCTGCCAGCGGTCGCGGTCCCCGCGGAGCCGCTCGGTGGCAGGGCGATGGCCACCGCGCCGCCGGTGGTGTCGACCGCGATGTAATGGACGCGGCTGCCGCCCTCGCCGTCGGGGTCGAGACGAATGGGCTTGCTCTTGTTCACCCAGATCGACGCGATTGGCACCGTCTGACAGACCTCGATGTCCCGGTCGGTGATCTGCAGGCCGACCTCCAACCCCTTGCCGTAGTGGCGCACCGACCGACCGCCCCGAACGCCGCGGGGCTTGGACTTGCCCTGGACCTCGAGGAAGGTTGGCACCGCGGTCACCGGACCGTCCTTCTCCTGGAAGAGGAAATACAGCACGTGGCTGCCGCCCTGTTCGAAGCGGACCGTGAAGGTGTGCGTGCTGCGATCGGGCTCATCGAGTTTCTCCGCACGCTCGACCTTGACCCAGCTCAGGTCCGGCCGCGCAACCAGCAAGACGAGCTGGGCGCCGAGCACCGGTGCGAGCTCTTGGACGGGACGGCCGTCTTCCTGCCGAATGGGCGTCACGCGAATGCGGGTCGCCTTGCCGGCGAAGGGCAGCTTGAAGCCTTTGTCGGCGCCCGACGAGATGTGCAAAGCGATCGAGTAGCGCTTCGGCTGTGGTTTGTCGGGACCGGCGTCGGCGGCCGTGTCTGCTTCGGCAGACGCGCCGGCGTCATCTGCGACGGGCGTGGCTGCGACCGGGGCGGCGACCGCTTCTGGGGCGGCGGCAGCGACCGGAGCGGCCGCTGGCGCGGAGGCAGGCGCGATCTCTGCGTTCTTGCGGCCGCAGCCCTGAGCGACGAGCAGCGCGAGAACGACCAGGAGCGCGGTAGAGAAGGGAAGGAAGGTGCGGTTGACGATGGCCATGCGGGCTCCATGGTGAGTAGCGGCGAAGCCGAATCGGGTCGGGTCAGGGCCGCCCCCGGCTCGCCGACCGCTGCGGAGGATAGCGCAAGCGACGATCCGCCCCAAGGGGGGCGGTCGCTAACGGGCGCGGTTCACAATTCCGGGTCAGCAGCCGCGCCCGTGATCGGCAGCCGTTCGCGTCTCTCTTCTTGGGGGTCGGGGCTCGACCCCCAGCGGCAAGAAGCGTGGTTCTTGCCGCTTCCCCACTGCGTGGCGGTGTTCGCCGCCTGAGACCCGGAATTGGGAACCGCGCCCGTCGCTAACGCACCACGGGGCGCCAGGCGTCGCGAAGCAGCACCGCCGTGATCAAGACCAGGGCGGAAGCACCCAGGGTGTGGCCGGCGGTCACCCAGGGCACCAGATGGAACCAGATGTTGGCAGCGCCAAGCGAGACCTGCACCGCGATCAGCGCGACCAGCCCGAGCGCGCTGCGCCCAAACCGGCCGGTGCGCCGGCCCGTCCAGGCCAAGGAGATGGCGAGAACGGCGAGCGCATAGGCGGTCAGGCGGTGGAGGATCTGCAAGCCGACGAAGCCCTCCAGGGTCGGGAACCACTGACCGGCGGCGCAGGTGGGGAACTCGTTGCAGACCAGGCCCATGAGGTTCGAGGCGATAATGCCGCCGAGGACGAACTGACCCGCCAAGACAGCCGTCCAGACGACGAGCAGGCGGCGGGCGAGGGCGTCTGGCGCGACGGCACCTGACGCGACGGAACCTGGCGCGACGGAACCTGGCGCGACGTCGAGGCGGGCCCGCAAGCGCAAGCCGATCAAGAGGACCGCCGCGGCGAAGAGGTTGCCCAGGATGAGGTGCAGGGTGACGGTCCAATCGGCCGGGCGGGCGACGCCGCTGACGTGGTCGACGATCAAGACGGTCAGGCCGCCCAGCACGATCTGAGCCATCAGGAGCGCGCCGGCGCCAGCGGCCCACCGCCCCAACAAGGCCCACAGTGACTTGATTCGCCACAGCCACAGCGTGCACGCGGCGTACAGGACCGAGACGGCTCCAGCGAGCAGTCGATGACCCCACTCGTAGACCACGCCCTTCAAGGCGAGGTCGGGAACGAGGGCGCCGTGGCACAGCGGCCAGTCGGGACAGGCCAGACCGGCTTGATTGCCGCGCACCAGGGCGCCGAATCCAATCAACAACCAGGTCACGAACGCCAGCGCCAGGAAGACAGCGGCGAGGCGGGCGGTCGCGACCGCGTCCGGCTGAACGGCCGCCCCGGCGACAGGAACGGCGACAGGAACGGCGGCAGCAACGGCCGAGGAATCGGCGGCAGCAACGGCCGAGGAATCGGCGGCAGCAATGGCCGGGGAATCGGCGGCAGCAACGGCCGAGGAATCGGCGGGAGGATCTGGCTGTGTCATCGGCGGTCGCCCTTTGTCGCTGGACCGACCAGCGTCTGAGCGCGGGTACCGGACCAAGCCGGCTGCTGTCAACGACCCGCGACGGGAAGGCATGTCGTTGTCGGCGCGCGCTTGCGGCCCTTGCCAGGGTCTGGGGCGCAGCCGACACTGCCATCAGACCACGGCGCAGCGCCTGGTGCACGCCGCTGCAACGCCGGCGCCGAGGAGTCCCGCTGTGCCCGCTACCCGCCAGCCACCGTCGCTCAGCCTGATCTACCTGTGCTTCAACGAAGAGGAAGCCCTGCCGGCAACCCTCGCTGAAGCAGTGGCCTGGGCGAGCGCAGCGCTGCAGGACTGGGAGATCCTGGTCGTCGACGACGGCTCGTCCGACGGCTCGGCCGCGATTGTCAGCGAGCACGCCGACGGCGAGCCGCGGATCCGGCTACTGCAGCACCCCGAGAACCGCGGCATGGGCGCCGGATTGCGCACAGCGATCGCCGCCGCCGACAAGACGCACTTCTGCATGCTCGCCGCCGACGGCCAGATCGCGCCGGCAGAGATCGACAAGATGTGGCCTTCGCTGGCCCACGCGCCCATCGTCCTATCGACCTACGCAGCCCGCGACGATGGTTCGGTGCGCAAGGTGCTCTCGGCGGGCTTCCGGCTGTGGATGCGGGCGATGGTCGGCATCGACTTCCAGCTCGAAGGCACGTACCTCTTCCCCGTGGCGCTGGCGCGCGACGAGATCGGCCTCGACCGGATCGGCGCCGACACATTCTTCTTCAGCTTCGAGTTGGTCGCCCGCGCCCTGCAGCGAGGTGTGCAGGCCGCCGACACGGTGATCGCATGCCGACCCAGACAGGGAGGCGGTCCGTCACGGGTCGCGAACGTGCGGAGGATCGCACGGGTTGCCGGCGAGGTGCGCGCGCTGCGGCGTCGACTGGCGGCGGAGCGCAAATCCGCCGCCGAGCCGAACCGCGGGGCTGATAGAGGGGCTGACAGAGAGGCTGACAGAGAGGCTGACAGAGAGGCTGACAGAGAGGCTGAC
>CALGHC010000294.1 GCA_937915965.1 uncultured Myxococcales bacterium | reverse complement strand
ACCGGTACTGCCGCGCCCAGCGCGACCGCTACCGGTACTGCCGCGCCCAGCGCGACCGCTACCGGTACTGCCGCGCCCAGCGCGAGCGCTACCGGTACTGCCGCGCCGAGCGCGACCGCTGCCGCGACGGTACCGGCGTGGTTCGAATGGACGGGCGTTGGCGCGGCCGTGGCGGTCCTCGCGTGGCACTCGGGGCTCTACGACTTCATCTGTGACGACGCGTACATCTCGTTTGTCTACGCCCGCAACCTGGCCGAGCACGGCGAGCTTGTCTTCAACCTGGGCGAGCGGGTCGAGGGGTTCACCAACCTGGCCTGGACCCTGATCCTCGCTGGCGGCATGCGCCTGGGGCTGCAGCCCGAGAGGGTCGCGCTCTTCGGCGGGTGGCTGTGCGCGTCGGGCGTGCTGGCGATGATGCCGGCGCTGACCCGGGCTATGCGCGATGGGTCCCAGCCCCAAGGGACGACCGAACGCGGCCCCCTCGACGTGGTCGGCACGTGGGTCCTCGCGTTCTCAGCCGGATTCGCGTGCTGGACCTCGGGCGGCCTCGAGACCCAGCTGTACACGTTGCTGCTCACCGCCGGCATCCTCGCCTGGCTGCGCGAGCGTCCCGGGCTCGCCGGCTTGTTGCTCGGCTTGGCGACCGCCGCGCGCCCCGAGGCGCTGCTGGTCGCCGGCCTGATCGGCCTGGGACGGCGCGTCGCCGCCCTGGTCCGCGAGCGGCGCTGGCTGCCGTCGCGCTCCGAGTGGGCCTTCGCCGGCGGGCTCTTCGCCGTGGTTGGACCGATCTTCGCCTGGCGCCTGACCTACTACGGCTGGCCTTTTCCCAATACCTACTACATCAAGACCCGCGCCACCGCCGATCCGCAGCTGGCCGCCGCCGTCTTCGTTCGAGGGCTGCACTACGTGTGGCTGTGGCTGTGGCAGTCCGGCACGCTTCTTGCCGCGCCGCTGGTGCTGATCGCTGCGCTGCGCCGGCCGTGGCGCACCGCCATGCTGGTCGGTCTGGTCGCGGCGCACGCGCTGTGGGTCGCCCGTGTCGGCGGCGATTTCTTGGGTCTGCACCGCTTCTTCGTGCCGTGGATGCCGGTGGTGGTCGCGGCCGCGGTCACGGGCGCGGGGCACCTCGGTCCGACTGTCGTCCGCCTGGCTGTCGCCCGCCTGGCTGTCGTCCGCTTGGCTGTCACCCGCCTCGGCGTCGCCAGCCGCGGGGCGATCGTTTTGCTCGCGGTGGTGCTCTTCGCCAGCTGGCAACTGAACCTGACGATGACCTCGCTCGGCACCGGCGCCCAGCAAGGCATCGAGGCGCCTGGTCAGACGCGCGGTCTCGCCATCGAGCGCGCCCGCATGGGCCTGGCGCTCGCGCCCCTGCTGCAAGCGGACGACTACAGCCTCTTCGATGCCGCCGGCGCGCAGCCCTTCTACGGTCGAATCCGCGGCGTCGACCTCTTTGGACTGCTCTCGACGGAGATCGCCCACACGATCGCCGCGACCGGGGTGCGGCCCGGTCACCAGGTCGTCGCGCCGACTGCCTGGATCCTTGGATTGCGGCCGACCTTCCTGCTCTTCTGCGCGCGCATTCACCGCCCCGGCCAGCACCCGCCGCTGTGCCCCGACGAAGGCCGCTACCTCGCGGCCGGATACGAACGTGTCGGCGTCCCCTTCGAGCTGATCAACGGCCGGGCGGTGGTCTACGCGTTCCTCAAGCGCGGCGATCGCATCTGGTCCGGCTTGCGGCCGTAGGCGTCCCGGCCAGTCCAGCCGCCGGCCAATCCTGCCGCCGGCCAATCCAGCTGCCGGCCAATCCAGCTGCCGGCCAATCCAGCTGCCGGTCAATCCAACCGCCGGCCAATCCAACGGCGCCGACGCCTTCGCAGGCCACGCCGCCTGCGCTATGCTGACGGCGCTCTCTAGCCGCACCAGGAGTCTCTAGATGCCCGCCGCCCTGCCCCAGCCCACGTCACCGCGACGCTCCCTGCGCCGACCCGTTCTCATCGCGCTGACCGCCCTGATCGCCGCGACCCTCTTCGCAGGTAGCGCCGAGGCCCGCTCTGGCGGCAGCTTTGGCGGCAAGTTCCGGCGGTCGAGCGGCTCGTCGAGGGGCTCATCCAGCTTCGGTTCGAGACGAGCGGCGACCAGGCCATCGAGCAGGTCGAGCACGCGCTACGTGCCGGTGCCAGTGCCAATCGGCGGGCGCGGTTACGGTTACGGCTACGGTGGCGGATCGTCCGGGGGCTCGCTGTTCTTCCTGATCTTCATCGTCGGCGGCATCGTGGTCGTGGTCTTCGTGGTGCGCAAGATGCGCAAAGGCGGCGGCATCGGCGGCATCGGCGGCGGCGACGGCGACGAGAAGTGCGACGTGGCCCTGATTCAGCTCGGTATCCAAGCGCAAGCGCGGGCGCTCCAAGACCACATGGAAGAGCTCGCCCGCAACACCGACACGTCGACCGAAGAGGGTCTGGCGGCGGCCCTGCGCGAGCTCGCCCTCGACCTGAGCAGACACGCTGTGCACCTTGAATACGGCGCGATCCAGCGCCAACCGAAGCTGACCCTGGATCGCGCCGAGCAGCAGTTCGGCATGTGGGCAGGCGACGAGCGCGCCAAGTTCGAACGCGAGATCATCCGCGCCGACGGTATGGGGGTACGCACCCAGCAAAAGGAGCTCGAGACGGACGGTCTGCACGACGAGGACGGCGACATCGCCGTGCACGAGTTCTTCGTCGTCAGCGTCGTCGTCGCCGCGCGTGGCCTCGTCCTGCCCGATCAGATGATGGGATCCGCCGACGTCCAGGCCGTCCTGTCGGCCCTGCGCGGCGTCAGCGCCGACCAACTGGTCGCCCTCGAGGTGGTCTGGTCACCGGCGGCGGTATCCGACTCGATGGGCCGCATGGAGATGGAGACCCGCTATCCGGAGTTGTTCCAGCTCTGACCACGCCCGCGCCCAAGAGCGGCGTTAGCCCGGCCGGCGTCAGCCCGGCCGGCGTCAGCCCGGCCGGCGAGCCGGGACGGGATTGCGCACCCAGAACGGCCCCAACACCATCCGCTCGATGCCGCTTGCCTGGAAGGCGCGCACCGCGTCCTGCGGCGTGCAGACGATGGGCTCGCCGTGCATGTTGAACGACGTGTTGATCAGCGTCGGCACGCCGGTTCGGCGGTGAAATGCCTGGAGGATGGCGTGGTAGTCGGGGTTGTCGGCCTCTGCGACCAGCTGCGGCCGCGCGGTGCCGTCGAGGTGAACCACCCCCGGTGACTCGGCGCGCAGCAGGTCCGTGACCCGGCTCGTCATCGTCATGTAGCGCATCGCCAGCTCGCCACCGGCGAGGCCAAGGTAGCGCTCGGCGGCGTGGTCGGCGAGGGTCACCGGCGCGAACGGCATGAACTCGGTGCGCCGCAACATCTTGTTGAGCCAGACGTTCACCGCCGGGTCGTCGCTGCGGTAGAGGATCGAGCGGTTGCCAAGCGCGCGCGGTCCGTACTCCAGACGACCGTCGTAGCGGGCGACAACGCGGCCCTCCTGCAGCGCGGCGGCGACGGTGTCGGCGAGGTCGACGGGGCGCTCCCAGGGCAGGCGAGCGGCCTCAAGGGCCTCGCCCATCTGATGCTCGGAGTAACCAGGACCGAGGTAGATCGACTCAAGCGGCCGGTTGACGACGCCACCGTTCTCGGCGAGCCAGCACAGGCCAGCGCCCATCGAGATGCCCTGGTCGGTCATCGCCGGGTGGACGTAGACGCGCTCCACCTCCGGCAGGGCGAGGATGCGTTGGTTGACGACGACGTTGGCGAAGACGCCGCCGGCGAGAACGGCGGAGCTGTGGCCAGACTCGCGCACCGCGCGGCGCACCCAGGCGACCATCACATCTTCGAGGCGCTTCTGGGCGGCGGCGGCGACGTCGGCGGGGCTGTGGCGCAGGAGCTCGTCGTAGGGCGGGCGCTTGCGGCTGCGCCAAAGCAGCGAGGGCGTGACAAACGAGCGCTCGTCGTCGTCGAGACCAAAGAGGCCCTCCATGATGGCGTAGCAGGGCTGGGGGTTACCGTGGGCGGCGAGTCCCGTGACCTTGCCGGCCATCAAGTTGTGGTAGCCGAGCAGCTGGGCGATCTCGCCGTAGAACTGCCCCGGCGAGTGCCGCGCCGTCGATCCGTAGCGGAACGTCGCCCGACCGCCGCTGCAACCAAAGACGCGCGCCGACCAGCCGTCGCCCATGTTGTCGGCGGTGAGCGCGACGCAGTCGTCCCAACCGCTGGTCAGCCAGGCCGAGTGGGCGTGCGCGGTGTGGTGGTCGACGAAATCGAGCAGCCGCGGGAACCGCCGGCGCAAGAGGACGCGGGACAGCGCCTCGGTGGCCCAGGCGAGCGCGCCGCCGCGCGACACAGCGTGCTGCAGGTAGAGCCACGCCTTGTGCTGGGGACCGAAGTAGTCGTGCTCGGTCTCGGGCAGGACGCGAGGCGCGAGGCGAGGGAGAAAGTGATGGCGGTTGGCGGGGAGGACCGCGTCGAGATCGGCGAGCTCGATGCCGGCAAAGTCGAGACAGGCCTGGATCGATCGCACCGGGAAGCCGGCGGCGAACTTCATCCGCGCGAGGCGCTCCTCGGCCACCGCAAACACCGGCACGCCATCGCGAAAGAGCGTCGCGTTGGCGTTGGAGTCTTCGTGGATGCTCAGGAGCCAGCGTGGAGGTCCACCTGAGGGCTCTGTGCCGCGCCGATCGTCTCGTTGCGGGTCTGCTGCCGTGCTGCGCGTGCGCTTGACCATCGCCATCCCTGGATTGCGGCCACGACCGCGAGCACTGTAGTCGCGACGCCGACGACCACCGCCGGGCCGATGTGCGTGTCGAAAGCCATCGCCACGGCGAAGTCGAGGACCGGCATCAGGAAGACGCCGATCGCTACGCCGAAGGTTCCGAGCGTCAGCGCGTCCCGACGACCGAGCGCCAGCCACGCCACCGCCAGCCCGGGAGCGACGGTGGCAAAGCAGAAGACAACGAGGTCGAGGGGGAACGAGCCGGTCACGGTGCGAGTCTAGGGGAGGCGTGGGGTGAGGGCAAACGGATTGGGCGCCTGTCGGCGCGGTTGCCGATGCAGGGGCCGCGAGTGGCGGCGGCGGCCAAGCCGGCCGCGCTCGACGTCCGCTTCACCAATCCGGGAGCCGCTCGCACAGATTGTCCACGGGGCCGCGGCCCGGACCGCCGCAGCGGTGGGCGGCGCCGGACAGGCGATACCCCGTCGCCAAGGAGCCGGGGACGGAGACCAGCGAGCGACAATGATCGACGAGCCAGCGCCGCACCAGCCGCTCTTCGCCGAAGGTGACCATCGAATCGTAGTGCTGCTCCTCGAAGTGAAGGAAGTCAAAGCTGCCAAGACGGGCGAGGAGGACGTCGAGCTGCTCGGGACCGGCACCGCGCCGCAGCGACAGGAACCAGATACCGTCGTGATGCGCGATGTGGGCCGATGTCCTTGACGAGCAACTCCTGTGGGCAAGGTCGCGGTGACCAGTGACGCCAAAGATCAGGTTGTGGTAGCCGGTGTGGGTGACGACGTGGGCAGCGGGCGTGACATCGAGGGCCTGCCAGGCGTCAATGAGCGCGGCGCACTCGTGGCCGAGCGCCGGCTTCACCGGGCCGAGGACCAGGGCGTTCGCGACCGAGAAGACCAGCGCCATGACGACCGCGGCGGCGCCGAGCGCCCAACGGGTTGTGCGATGCCCAAAGGGGGCATCCAGCGGCAAGCGGCCTATCGCCCAGCAGGCCGTCAGCGGTAGCAAGGGGAAGAACATGTGCGCCTGGACCGACGAAAAGGCGCCCAACAGGAGCGCCCCAACGGTGCCGGCCACACACATCGAGGCGAGGATGGGATCGCTGGGACGCGGGGCAGCCGACCGATCAGACGAGGCGGTGGCCAGCCCGCCAATGACAGCAGCGGCGGCGGCGCCACCCGCGACGACGGGCGCCGGGCCGGTACGCGTCGCGGCCACAAAAAGCAGCGCGACCAGCCCACCGCCGTAGATCAGGCCATGGAACCCGGCGATGGCCCACCAACCCAGGCCGCTGCCAAGACCGTCGCCGTCGATGATGTCGAGATCGATCATCAGCACCGGCACCGCGTGCGGGGCGAGGGCGAGCGCGGCGGGGAGGAGCGCCTGACAGAGGGCGGCGAGGTCAGCTCGGCGGTGCCGGGCAACGCCGACGAGCTGGCCCACGAGGTAGAGTACGGTGAGGTAGTGGGTCAGGCTCGCGAGCAGCGCCCACAGGCCGTACCACGCCCAGCCGCGACGATCGCCCGCAAGCGCATGACGTAGCGCGAGGTGGCCCAGGACCAGCGAGCACAGCCACAACGTGTAGCTCTTCTGCTCGACCGAGTAGAAGACATGCATCTGGTGGAATGCGGTCACCGCCGCGCCGAGGAGCGCGCCGCGATGACCGCCCAGCTCTCGACCGAGGCGGGCGACGAGGCCGACGCCCAGCACACCGAAGACCAAGGCCGGCAGGCGCATGAGCCAGAGCCGCTCGGGCGAGGTCGACGTCAGGTGGATCAGCATGCGGAAGAGCGGTGGCGACGATCGGCTCTCCGGCGCGAGGAACCAGTTGGTCCAGAAGCCCGCTTCGATGTTGGTCGCCTCGTCACCCGTGACCGGACTGACGGCGGCAATCCACAGCCGGATCAACAGCGCGACCGACAGGATCGCGATCATCAACGCATCAGGTCGCCACAAGCGAGGACGACGGGGCTGCCAGCGCGGTCGACCCGGCGGCGCGCCGCGCAACACCCGCACGACGGCCCAAACGAAGAGCACGAGCAGCCACAGGGCCAGAGGAACGGTCGCAAGGCGTGCCCAGGCGCCGCCGTCGAGGCCACGAACGCCCCCAAGGAGTGGAGCGACGGGCCGCGCGCGGCCGCGAACATCGGCGGCGGCGACACCGGTCCGATCTGCTTGGGTCGAGAGCGAACCTGCGGGCTGGTCCGGCGTCCCCGCGGCGCCCGTCGCCGCCAGCGCCGGTGCAGCCGCGGCAAGCAGCGTCAGCAGGGCCACTACGCCGGCGCCGACCGCGACACAGCGAGGCGCACGTCGTCCAACCACGCACATGGGGCTGCGGAGACGTGGTGAGGGTGACAGAGGTTCCATGGGTCTCACGGCATGTCGCGGTTCGAGGGACGGTTGGCGGCTATGACGCCGGGACCGACTTTGACGCCGGGTGCGATCGGGCCGGCAGAGCCGGCAGGGCCGGCAGGGCCGGTCAGTTGTGCCAATGCACCACGGAGTCACTGAGGTCGACGCGATCGGGGCCCACGCGACCGAGCCAGACGCGCGCCCGGTCGCCGACGAGCTTGACGGTGAAGACGACGCTGACCGGACCGGCCGGCATCCGGATGCGCAGCGCCTCGCCGGCAGGCGGTGCCGAGATCTCATGGCGCGGCACACTGCACAGGGACGCCTCGGGCGACGAAGGCCGACCGGCGGTGCAATCCAGCATCTCGCAGGCGCGCATCGGCAGCCGCTTGTCGGGATCCAGATCGCGGGCCCTCAGCGAGGCGTAGGGCCCGAAAAAGGCGTGCAGGACCGTCGCACCCTGACCGTGGATCGCATAGATCGTCAACGGCGCACGATCCCAACCGAGCGCCAGGTCGGAGATGATGTACAGCCCGTCGCCGCTGGTCAGATCGACGTGAGGCGGGCCGTCTGTGACTTGCAGCAGGTCGCTACGGTCCCAGACCGGTCGGCCAAGGTCCAGCGCGACAGTGACCGGTGGGCGGGCGTACGGCGCGGCCGAGGCGGTCTCGTCGTTCACGCGCCACGCCCATGGGTTCTGCTGCGGCCCAAAACGGCCGCCAAGCTGCGCCAGGGACAGACCGCCGTCGCCGAGTCGGCCAAGGAAGCGACTGTAGCGATCGATGCGGCGATAGTCGGGGGCCAGTCCGACCGCAGTCGTCTCGGCGAGGGCATGAGCGATGAAGCTCGGCACCTCGGGCCGCTCGTCGGGATAGTGGGCGAGGTAGCGCGGGTCCGCAGGAACATGCCACGCCCGGGCGTAGTGGCCACCAAGTAGACACAGCGCCGTCAAGGCGGCGACGACGGTGACACCGTTGGCCGGGCGCGCGACGACGTAGCGGGCGCCGGCGACCAGCCACACGGCGACGGCGGCGAAGAGGATCAGCACGACGCCCATCTTGTTGGCGTGGTCCCACGACTCCTGCACAGCCAGCATGAACGCCACGGGGGCGACGTAGAGCAGCCAGAAGACAGCGACGCGGCGCGACCAGGTAAAGACGGCGACCGTGCCAGCGAGAGCGAGGGCGAATCCGACGGCGCCGAGGTGGACCGCTACCGCGAGCGGCCAGGTCACGATCATCGGCAGGGGGTTGTGGGGCGTACGAACCACGGTGTCGTAGAACGGCCAACCGAGCATTCCCTCCCAGTGGAACGACAGCCCAAGGAATGAATAGGGCAGCTTGGGGAACTGCGGGTTGCTCTCGAAGCGCAGCAACGAGCCGAGCGACAGCAGGTGGTGGAGGTGCTCGACGAAGGTGGCCAGCAGCAACCCGAGGCACAGCCAGCCGACCGGCGCGAGCCGGCCGAGCCACGCACCACGGCGCCCCCCGGCGGCGCTGGCGCCTTGATTCGCGCTGCCGGCGGTCCAGGCAAGCCACAGCAGAGCGGGGACCGAAAGCACCAGCACGTGACGCATGCACAGGACCAGGCCGAAGCACAGGCCTGTAACCAACCACGGCGGCCGCGCCAGCAGCAGCAGCGGCAGAGCCACGGCCGAGAACGACAACGAGAGCACGTTCTCGTCGATGAGCGGCACGCTGAGCAGGTAGGGATTGAGCGCGAGCGCGATCAGGCCCAGCCAGCCCCAACCGGCGCGGCGGCCGGTCTGCCAACCGAGCAACCAACCTCCCAGGGCCAGCAGGATCCCGCACAGACCATAGAGCACGCGGTCGCCCGAATAGGGCAGGAACAGGGCGACCAGCCCGGACAGCACAGCGGTGTTGCCGAGACGGGCGTCGTCGACGTTGACGTGCAGCAGGGTCTCGCCGCCGGCAATCGGGCTCGTCGCGATGCCGGTCGTTCCGTAGATGCACGAGAAGGTCGCCAGCGAGCCGTCGTGGCGCAGAAAGTAGACCAGACCGACCAGGGCCGAGATGACCAGCACCAGCCAATGGCGCCGCCACGCCGCCGCGACCAGATCGATCGGCAAGAGCGCGCGCAAGCGGCCGCCAGCGGGAACAGACCGCCAACGCACGCCGACGACCAACGCCACATGGGCCAGGGCGGTCAGCGCCATGGTCGTGCGCGAGACGTGCCAGCCGCCGAAGAGATAGGCGTAGAATGCGACCGTACTGACGGCGCCGATGCCCCAACCCAGCGTCAGCAGTACCGCGACCAGCCCGGCGCGCGGCGAAGCGCTGCCGTCGGGTCGAGCCGGGTCGATCGTCGCCAGCGCAGGCGCCAGCCAGCCGGCGAAGAGCGCGCCGGGAACGATCAGGACGACCAGGGCGAGGAGCAGATAGAGCAGAAACATGGCCACCGATCCGGCGTCGCGCAGGGGCACGATTCAAGAGGGAGAGGGCTGCGCGCTGCGCGCACCGGTGAACGCACCATGCAAATTGTGAAGAAACATGTTACCCGAAACGGCGGATCAGGCAACCACGCCGACCAGCGACCGGACGGTTCTGCCCGACCTGGCCGTTTTGCCCGTCTTGCCCGTCTTGGCCGATCTGGCCGATCCGGCCGATCTGGCCGATCTGGCCGATCTGGCCGATCTGGCCGATCTGGCCGTTCTGCCCGATCGATAGCGCGACCGGCGCGACAACGACACGCGGATGGTGATACGAGGACGACGCGGAGCGCGGGATGACGAGCCACAACGAAGACAACAGCGGGGCCAGACACGGCGGGCTCGACGGAGCGCGCAAGCGACGCGTTGCGATCGTCTTTGGCACCCGGCCCGAGGTCATCAAGCTGGTGCCGGTTCTGATGGAGCTGCGCAGGCTCGCCGCGGCCAGGACGCCGATCGAGGTCGTCACGGTGAGCACCGGCCAGCAGGCCGACCTGCTCTCCCAGACCCTGGCCTTCTTCGAGCTCGTCCCGGATCGCGAGTTGACCACGCCAATCGACGACGACCTCGCCGTGCGCCATGGCCAGCTGGTGGCCGAGCTGGGCGGGCTCTTTGCCGCCGAGCGGATCGAACGCGTGCTGGTCCAGGGCGACACGACCAGCGCGTTCGCCGCGGCCCTCGCAGCGTTCTATGCCGGCATCCCCGTCGACCACATCGAAGCTGGCCTGCGCACCGGCGACCTCGCCGCGCCCTTCCCCGAAGAGCTGCACCGCCGCTGCATCGCGGCTTGCGCGCGGCTGCACTTCTGCCCGACCGCCGGGGCCCGCGCCAACCTGGTCGCCGAGGGAATCGCGCCCCGTGACATCCTGGTCGTCGGCAACACCGTCATCGACGCGATGCGCCTGGTCGAGGACCGAATCGTCGCCCCAGCCTGTCTGCCGCCGCCGCGGGGTCCGCGCCTCTTTGTGACCGTGCATCGCCGCGAGAACCTGCCGCACCTCGACAACGGCATCCTCGCCGGCCTGCTGCGGGTGCTGGTGCAGGTGCCCGATGTCGAGCTGGTCGTCGCGGTTCACCCCAACCCGGCTGTGCGTGGCCCACTTCGCGACCGCCTCAGCGGCCACCCGCGGGTCCATCTGGTCGAGCCGCTGGGCTACGCCGAGACGCTGGGTCTGGTTCGCTCGAGCACCCTGGTGGTCACCGACTCGGGGGGCCTGCAGGAGGAAGCGACAGCGCTGGGCACCCCCGTTGTGGTGCTGCGCGAGGCGACCGAGAGGGTCGAGGCCGTCCAGGCAGGCAACGCCTTGTTGGTCGGCACGACGGCGCCCGAGGTCGCTCGGCACATCGGCCGCATCCTCGCCGACAGCGAGCTGCGGGGGCGGATGGCGAGGCCCTCGGACGTCTTTGGCGATGGATTCGCCGCCCAGCGCATCGTCGGCTGGTTGTGCGCGGCGATGGAGGTCGACCGCGGCGCGGCGACAGCGACAGCGGCAGCGACGGCGACGGCGACGGAGACGTCCGCGGCGACGGCGACGGAGACGTCCGCGGCGACGACGACGGCGACGGAGACGACGACGGCGACGGAGACGTCCGCGGCGACGACGACGGCGACGGAGACGACGACGGAGACGACGACGGAGACGACGACGGCGACGACGGCCGTAGCGGCGGCGCCAGCGGCAGGCACTGGTGCAGGTGCGGCCGGCACGAAACGGGAGGCTTCGTGAGCGAGCCGAAGCTGCCCTCTCGTGGCCCGCGCTGGCTGGACTGGCTCGTCCTGGCGGCGGCGGCGTTGACCTTTGCGCTGTGCCTGTTGCGCTTTGACGGACCGGCGCGCGGCTACTGGGACACCTACATCACCGCGCCGGCGATGTTCATGAACCGCCAGCCCATCGACTTCGTCCGCCACGACGGCAGCTCGGCCTACGACATCCAGCTGCAAGGGCGGCTGCCCGACGACCTGGTCGACCGCGGCGGCTTCGGCATCATCACCCGTGACCAGCGCATTGGCCCGGCGATGACCGCCGCGCGCGCCTTCGCCCACTTTGGCCAGCTTGGCCTGCGCGGCCTCTACGCCCTCGCCCTCGCCCTGTGCGTGCCGCTCGCCGTGCTGATCATTCGGCAGATCCTGCCGCGGAGCGAGGCGCCGGTTCTGCGTGACCTCAGCGGCCTCGCCAGCGGCCTCTTGCTGGTCTGGAACCCCTGGCTGATCACGTTGCAACGCCTCAACGCGAACCTCTTCGCGCTGACGCTGGCGCTCGCGGTGCTGGTGCTGCTGCTCGACGCACGCCGGCCCTGGCTGATCGCGGGCGTCCTCTTCGGCGTCCTCGCCGGCATCCGCAACGAGGCGATCTGCTTCGTCCCAGCCGTGACCTGGTGGATGGTGGCGGGCGATGGCTGGCGCGACGCGGCGTGGCGCGTTCGT
>CALGHC010000293.1 GCA_937915965.1 uncultured Myxococcales bacterium | reverse complement strand
CCGTCAGGCCGGTGGCCGCGGCGAGGTCGGGGCGACGGACGGCAAAAGTGCGGCCGTTGGCCTGACGGTCGCCGGCCGACAGCGGGCGCAGGTCCAAGTCGGCCTCGCCGCCACCGGCAGCTCGCAGCCGCAGGACGACGCGGTCGGCGCGGATCGCGATGCCCGCGAGGACGACGCCGCCGGCGCCGACCGGCCCCTCGTCCTGGATGGGAGAGATCAACTCAAGGACGTTGGCCTCGTACCCCGGACCCAGCCGCACCGGCGCGCTGCTGGCGTCGCGGGGGGCCGCCCCGGCCACGACGAGGAGAGAGAGAGCGGCTAGCGCCGGCGCGACCAGTCGCCGGGCCGGGCCACGCGCTCGAGACCATCGCGGCGCTCGTGGCGCGCCGCTGCACGTGCGGTCAGTTGCCACCGGCATCTTCGGCGTCGCCGTCAGTCGCGTCCGGGTCGATTGGCGGCGCGATCAACAGCAAACCCTGCGGCGCGAAGTACAAACCGTCGCTGCTTGAGGTCGCCAGGCTGCCTTCGATGGTGGCGGGCTCCGCCATCGCGAAACCGCGCATCCCCAGCGCTGGGTCACCGCCCACGAGCAAGCGTTTGCCTTGGAGGGTCTCGTCGTCAGTCAGGTGCAGATACGGCGCGGGATTGCAGCTGCGCTGGCCTGCCGGACAGATGTGCAGGGTCGCCACGTAGCCGCGCACGCTCACGCGCTTGGGCAGCTTGGCGCGATCTGCCTCGAGCAGACCATGCACCGACCACGCGCCGTCGGGCCACTGGTCGGGCGGGAGCTTGGGCTGCAGCTCGGGGGTGGGCGGCAGGTTGGCCTTGCCTGGCGTCACGCGGCGCGCCGGATAGGGCTCGGTCCGCGAACCGTCGCCACACGCCTGCGTCGCCACCGCGGTCAGCAGCAGCGCGCAGACAAGCGATGCGGCCCGGGTGGTGGGCCGAGGTCGTCGATCAAGGCGAACAAGGCGAACAAAGCTCATGCCGATCCTGTTGCTTGCGTTCATTGATCTGCTCCCGCCCGCGCGTGCATCTGACGCCTGTCCTACTTGGTCACCACTGGCACGACCCCCGGCAGCGACACGATGATCAGCGCCTGGGGAATGACGAACACGTCCATGGAACCCAGCGAGACGATCTCGCCGCTCGCCAGCCTCGCCGCCCCTGCGATTCGATTCGGCCCGGACTCGATGTCCACCGCGGCATAGCGACCGTGGATGTTCGTCGACGTGCGCGTCTTGACCGGCACTGCGCTGTCTTCGCTCTCGTTGAAGAAGGCCAGCGCCGACGCGGGTACACCCAGCCCGATGCGCGCATCGCGGATCGGCCAGCCGCGCCTGCCGCCGGCCACTGCGCAGTCGCGAATTCGCCCGCCGATCGCGCCGTTTGCCTCCCAGATCTCCTCCGCGCCCATGCTCGACGGGACCAGAAGCCACTGGCCCTCGCCGACGACCGTCGGGTTCATTCGGTAGGAATCCTTGCCGAGGAACTTCTCGGGCTGCTCGGTCGACCCGTCTGCCTGCACGCCCTTGGCGTCGAGGCGGTCGCTGAGGATGATGACGTTCCACAGGTAGCTGTCGTGCCAATCGTTGGGGTCATCGGGGTCCTGTGAGCGAGTTCGGATGATCAGCGGCGTGTTGGTGGGCACCGACTCGATCGCGTACACGCCGTGCTGCTTGAGACAGATCCGGGCGTCGACTGCGCTGTCGTGCTTGAGGCAATCGTAGCCAAGCTCGCAGTCCAGGTGGGTCTGGCACAGCTCGCCGGGGCCGAGCTTGGCCTTGCCGCCCGCAGACTTGAGGGCGAAGCCGTCCGTGACCGCGAGGTCTGGGTCGATCGACACGACCTTGGCCAGGGGCACGCCGACCAGGGCGCTGTCGTTGTAGCAAGCGAGCACGTCCTCGATCTCGACGTTGCTCATCTCGTATTCGGCGATTACCCCGGCGCAAGCCTCGGGGTGAAAATCTGCGGCACGGAAGACGGACACCTCGATACCTAGCGTCACGCCGCCGCCACCGAAACGGTCGACCCTTCCCCACATCACCGCTTCGGGCACGTCCGGCAAGCCGGCGACGCGCTCATCGAAGCTCTTGCCGACGCATGCGAGGTTGAGCGGCTCGGTGGTCGCCTGGCTGTCGA
>CALGHC010000292.1 GCA_937915965.1 uncultured Myxococcales bacterium | reverse complement strand
CAACGTGTTTCGCGAGCGCCAACGTGTTTCGCGAGCGCCAACGTGTTTCGCGAGCTCCAGCGTGCTTCGCGAAGCCCCAGCGACGGCGGCAAGAATGACCGAAATCCCCACCGACGGCTTCGTCGGGCGCGATCCACGCGTCGCCGCGTGGAAGGCCGACCTGATCGCCGACATGGAAGAGAGCCTCTTCGGATTGTGGGTGTGCAGCGCGATCGGCCTGGATCGCAGCCGCGCGCGGCTGCAGTTTCGTCTGATCCACCTGAGCATGGGCGAGGTAGTCATCGCGTTCGGCACAGCCGACGACGCAGCCGACGACGCAGCCGACGACGCAGCCGACGACGCAGCCGACGACGCAGCCGGTGACGAGGACGGCGAGAAGGCGAGCGCCGGAGGCGAGCTCGTCATCCGCGTCGAGCTCCTGCAGCCAGGCGCCCCCTGCACGTCCGCGGTCTCTGAGATCCGGTCGTTGCTCGACGCAGCAGCCGATCGTGCCGGCCTGACGGTCGCGCAGTTCGTGCGCGCCCATTGCCGCGCAGGCTCGTCCCTTGGCGTTGGGACCGTTGCCGAGTGACGATGGCGCGTCTCGTGCCGCGCGCAGGACGACGCCCGGGCTCGGCCGCGGGCGCACGCGCGGGCTCCTGCGCAGCACTCACGCGGCACTCACGCAGCACTCGCGCGTCCCTCACGCAGCCTGCACGCAGCCTACGCGCAGCCTACGCGCAGCCTACGCGCAGCGCTCAGCTAGATCGGGCCGATCACCAGGTCAAGCAGTCGCTCCCGGCAGAGCCGCTCGTTGTTCATCGGTCCGGCGAGGAAGAACTTTGCCCGCTCGCTGTCGGCGACAAAAAGGCCGCAATCAACCGCGAAGCTAGCATGTTCAGAGAGGCGAGGGGCCCGCGAGCTGGGGGTGGTCGACGGTCTTCGTCGACCACCCCCAGCCGGGAGTGTGCGGGCGCCTGTCGCGTCGGCGGCATGCGCTCACGCGCGCGCCGCATGCAGCAGGGCCTTGCGCCTACTGGACGTCGGAGGCGATCTTGCCGATCACCTTGTCGAGCACGCCCTCGCCGTCCTCGACCAGGTAGCCGTTGTCCTTCATGTGCTGGTAGAAGGCCGACAGCTTGCCGGCGTCATCCTCGTTGATCATGTGCGCGCGGTGGCAAGCGCCACAAGCCCGCGCGCCCGGACCGGTCACGTACGCCTTCACGTTCTGGATCGCGCGTCCCTCGACCTTGTCGGACTTCGACAGGATGCCGGCGAGCGACGCGGTCGGCTCCGGCGGGCTGTCGTAGCTGCCCGGCGTGTGGCAGGCCTCGCAGTTCTTGATCGTGAAGTTGGGGAAGGTGTGCTCGATGTGGTGCGCATAGTGCACCGCCTCGACCGGGTCCTCGAAGTCGATGTCGCCCGGGTCGAAGGCCTGGAACGAGTGGACCGCGTGGATGTACGAGTCGATCGAGCGGGACTGCATCTCGAGGTGCGAGCCACCGTTGAGGGTGACGTGGCAGGTGCGGCAGACCTTGATGTTGCCACCGCGGTTGGCGGTGTGGAACGTCGTCGCGAGCGCCTCGTGGCACGCGTTGCACTTACCGACCTCGACGATGTCCTTGTAGAAGCCGTCGTCGAAGGCCTTGGCGCCGAAGTCGAAGGTACGCGACGGGGCGTTGAGGGCGTAGATCATGTCGTCGTTGACGAGGCACTTGTTGTCGGCGCTGCAGTGGTTGCCGTGCGAGCACGACGGGTCACAAGTACCGGCGTTGACGTCGGCGTCGTTGACGATGTTGATGAGCGCCGGCATGACGCCGATCTCGGCGCGCTTGATGACCTTGTCGGTGAGCATCGTCGCCCACATGGTCAGGTCGACTTCGATCTTCCACTTGCCGTCGGCGGCGCTGATGACCTTGAAGCGCGGGTTCTCGGTCTTGCCGTCGATGGCGAACTCCAGGAGCCTGTTCTTATCCGGGTCTCTGCCGTGGGCGGCGACGATGAAGTCCTTGGTGTCGTAGCCGTACAGGCCGACCAGCAGGGTCGGGGTGATGTCCTTGATGTCCATGTCGGTCGCCGCGGCGCCGCCCTCTTCCTTGGCGCTGAACTCGACGGTGAGCTTGTTGCCCGTGGCGTCGAAGGTGGTCTTGTCGATGGTGGTGAGGAAGACTTCCGAGTAGCGCTTGGCGCCGCCGGCCGTGAAGATCATCGGGTTGTAGCCACCGTTGTGCAGATCCTTGAAGCGGACCTTCTTCGCCGTGCCGCCATCCTTGTGGCAGTCGTTGCAGGTGTCGGGCGCGTCCTCGTGGAGAGAGGCAACCGAACCACCCGCGGCCTCCCAGACGTCCTTCATCGACGGAACGGCGGTGTGATGCTTCGGATCGCCGGTCCAGGCGTGGCAGCTCTTGCAGGTCGAAGCGACGAAGTTCTTGTCGACAAGGACCTTGTCGAGCTTGCCCTCGTGGCAGGTCTTGCAGTTGGCGATCGACTGCGGGTAGGGGAACTCCATCGCGTGCGACATGTGGACGTCGTTCATGACGTTCGCCGTGTACGCGTACTTCGCCTTCTCCGCGTCGGTCATGTTCTCCCTGACGGTGTCCTTGGTCTTGTCGCCCTTGGCGGCGGCGGCCTTGGCCTTGGCGTCGTACTCGGCGTACTTGGCCGGGTTGTCGACGAGAAGCTGCCAGTCGGTGTGACCACCCTTGCGGGTGTCGTAGTGGCAGGTCTTGCACGAGGCGAAGTCGCCGAGGCCGTCGACGATCGGGTTGCGGTAGCCGTGCTTCATGTAGGGCGTGCCGTGGCACTTCTCGCAGCCGGAGACGTTGGCGCCAGACTCGTACTTCTTGGTGCCGGCGGTGCCGAATGCCTTGCCCATGCTGGCGACGCTGTCGTAGAGGGTCATGCCCTCGGTGTCGAGCGCGTCATCGCCGACATAGCCGTAGAAGAGGCCGTTGAAGCCGACGGCGAGCATGTCGTACTTGGCCGCCTTGGCGACGACGGTGTACTGGCCGGCCTTGCCCTCGACCGCCGACGTCACGGTGTACGAGGTGCTGCCGTCGTGCAGACCCTTGTCGGCGTCGTAGGTGGCAGAATAGAAGCGCTTCTGGCTGAG
>CALGHC010000291.1 GCA_937915965.1 uncultured Myxococcales bacterium | reverse complement strand
AAGCGGTCACGACCATTCGGCGCCTGGCCGTGCGTGGACGGCACCGGCCTCGCCACGCGTCCAGGCCACCACAGCGCCAGCGGGCTGCAAAGGACGATCGGTGGCCGCGGCACGGGTCAGATCCGGAGCCGGAGGTCAGACATCGGGCGGGCTTCGAGACCGGGCGGGCGGCTCGACGCGATGCGGATGTCAGCCACCGTGCTCGATGCCCAGGCGGGCGAGCTTCTCATAGAGCGTGGTGCGGTGGATGCCAGCCAACGTCGCGGCCTGCTGAACGCTGCCGCCGGTGCGGCCAAGCAGCCGCTCGAAGTAGGCGCGCTCGAAGAGACTGCGGGCTGCCTTGAACTCGACGTCTCTGTCCGCGTGGCCGCCGCCGTCCATGCCGGGCCCGGCGGCTGCAGCGCCCGCCGCGACCCTCAGCTCGGTGGGCAGGTCGACCATCTCGATCCGCTCGCTGTCGCAGATCAGTGCGGCACGGTCGACGACGTGTTCGAGCTCACGCACGTTGCCCGGCCAGCCGTAGTCGAGCAGGCAACGCAACGCCGTCGCGCTGAAGCCGGCGGGCACCCGCTGGCCGCGCTTCTCGAGCTGGGCGAGGAAGTGCTCGGCGAGCAACGCGACGTCCTCTGGGCGCTCGCGCAGCGGCGGCAAGACCAACTCGACCGTGTTGATGCGATAGTACAGGTCCTGACGGAACCGGCCCTCGCGCACCATCTCCTGGATTCGCTGATTCGATGCACAAACCAGACGGACATCGCTCTTGAGCAAGTGCCGGCTGCCGACCGGGTAGAACTCGCCGTCCTGCAGCACGCGCAGCAACTTGGGCTGCAGGTTGGCGCTCATGTCGCCGATCTCATCAAGGAAGAGGGTGCCGCCATCGGCCTCCGCGAAGAAGCCCTGTTTGCTCGACGTCGCACCAGAGAAGGCGCCCTTTTCGTGGCCGAACAGCTCGGATTCCAACAGATGTTCGGGGATCGCAGAGCAGTTGATCGAGACGAACCGCTTGTTGGCGCGATGGCTGAGGTGATGGAGGCGGCGGGCGAAGAGGTCCTTGCCGGTACCGCTCTCGCCCAGGATCAAGACCGAGAGATCGGTCGCTGCGACCCGCGATGCCAGCGCCATCACCGAGCCCATCGCGGGGCAACGGCAGACGATGTCGTCGCCCGCGTAACGCTGTCGCACCTCGCTTCGTAGCCTCGAGTTCTCGCGCAGGAGCTCGCGGTGACGGATCGCTCGCTCAATGACCATGTGCAGCTCGCTGGGAGCGAAGGGTTTGCGCACATAGTCGAACGCACCGCGCCTCATCGCCTCGACAGCCGTCTCGATCGAGCCAAAGGCGGTCACCAGCACGACCGGCAGCTCGGGGTCGATGAGCTGAAATCGAGCGAGCCCCTCGAGGCCATCGACCTCCGGCATGCGCAGGTCGGTGACGACGACCTCCGGGCGCTGCGCGGCGATAACCGCCTCGCCGCTGACGACGCCGTCGGCGACCAACGCCTCGAAGCGGCTGGAGTCGATGAGACGCTCAAAGAGGTCGCGGGCCGCCCGCTGGTCATCGATGAACAGAACCTTGGCGCGCGTCATGCGGCACCTCCACCGCGATGTCTGCCGCGGTCACCGTTGCGTTGTCCGTCACGAGTGGGCCCGCCCGCCGGCAAGGTGACCGTGAAGGTCGCGCCGGCCTGTGGTTCGCTGCGGACCTGGATCCGCCCGCCGTGCCGGTCGACGATCTGGTGAGCGATCGACAGACCCAGGCCGGTTCCACCGGCGGCCTTGGTCGTGAAGAACGGGTCGAAGATGCGATCGAGGTGTTCGGCACAGATACCGCTGCCGGTGTCGCGCACGATGATGCGGACTCTCTCGCCGTCCTGGCAGGTCTGCAGCCGCAGCCGCCGCGGCTCGCGGCCGGCCATGGCGTCCGCCGCGTTGAAGATCAGATTGACCAACACCTGCAGCAAAGACCGAGAGTCACAGACGACCGTGCCCTCGTCGGGGTCGAGGCGGAGATCGACCTCGACCTCCGCCTGCCGCAGCTTCCAAGCGCAGACGTCGAGGGCCTCGCGCACCAGGCCACCGACATGCGCGGCCTGGAACCGCTCGGCCGAGGGCCGGGCGAACTCAAGGAAACGATCGAGCAGCGCGACCGCGCGTAGGTTCTCGTTGTGGACGGCGTCGACATCGGGTCGGCGCGGATCATCGTCGGCTGTGCTCGCCTGCAACAGCGCAGAGAAACCGTTGATCGTGTGCATGTAGTTGCCGAGTTCATGGGCGAGGCCGGCGGCGATTGTGCCCAGCGAGATCAGCCGGTCGTGACGACGCAGCTGGGCGTCGACCAGCCTCGCGTCGGTCAGGTCGATGACCGTGATGAGCGCGCCGAGCGTGGTCCGGTCGGCGCCGTGCAGCGGGTTGACCCGGAAACCGACCGTGCGCAGACCGCCCAGGGCGACGCCGTCGACGTGTTCGTGTTCCGGATCGGCGGCGGGGGCGGCCCGGCGCTCGAGCTCCAGCCGCGTCGTCGCGCCCGCAGCGATCGCCCGCTCGACGGCCTCGACGAGCGGCTCGGGGTCGGGCAGCAGCGCGGCGACCGCGACCCCGGGATCCGGTCGGACGAAGCCGCGCAGCTGCTGCGCCGCGCCGCGGTTTGCCTGAACGATATCGCCCTCCGCGTCGCAGGTGATGACGCCCTCTTCCATGCAGTGGATCACGCTCTGCAGGTAGCCGCTGGTCGCGCGCAGATCGGCGGTGACCTCCTCGACCCTGTCTCGCAGCCGCACGTTCATCCGCTCGAGCTCGGCGAGCAACCGCTCGGTCTTGCCGCGCTCGTCACGAAGCGCGACGACGAGGTGAAGGAAGCTGCTCTGCAGCACCCCCACCTCGTCGAGGGTCTGTGGGGGATCGAGATGGACGCCGTCGAGCTCGCCGCGGGTGATCGCGCCGGCTGCGGTCGTCAGCAGCGTCAGCGGCTGGGTGATCCGCCGCACGTAGATAGAGCCGACCACCGCACCGATCAGCAGCCAGACCAGGCCCATGCCGACCGCCGAGGCGAGGATCCGGCCAATGCGCTGCGAGATCTCGTCGGAGCGAAATCGAATGCCAACTACGCCCAAGACCCGCGTGCCGCCCATCACCGGCGCCGACGCGCCGTAGATCGCCTGGCCACGCAGCAGGTCGCCGAATGCGCGGCTGGCATGGGGGCTCTCGAAGACTCCGACAGCGGATCCGACAAGGCGCTCGCCGACGCGGCTCGGGTCGCTGTGGCCGATCGTCGTGCCGATGCGATCGCTGATATGTAGCTCGACCAGGTCAACCGAGACGGCCACACGCTCAATCAGTCCATCAAAACGT
>CALGHC010000290.1 GCA_937915965.1 uncultured Myxococcales bacterium | reverse complement strand
CGCGGCGGTTTTCCGCGCGGCTTTGCCGAGGGCGCGCCGGATTGGGCCTGGGCAGTGGACCGCGGGCTCTACGACATGCGCAGTTTCGGTCCCGTTCACGTGTTGCAGGCTGCCGGCTGGGGCGGCGGGTCGCTGGTCTACGCCAACGCTCACCTGCGCGCTCCGGCCGACGTCTTCGCCTCCGGCTGGCCGGTCGGACTCGACCGGTCGCAGCTCGACCCGTACTACGATCTCGTCGCGGCTATGCTCGACATCCAGCCGATCACGGCGTCGCCCTACGGCTTGCCCGGCAAGACCCGCTCGATGCGCCGCGTCGCGGCCGCCATCGGTCGCGCCGACTTCATCGTCTACCCTCCGCTGGCGTTGCGTTTCCTGGCGCCCGGCAAGACCCGAGCCAACCGCTGGGGGGTGAGCCAGGCGGGCTGCCGCTACTGCGGCCAGTGCCTCGTCGGCTGCAACGAGGGCGCCAAGAACTCCCTCGACGTGACCTATCTCGCCGCCGCAGAACAGCACGGTGCGGTGGCCCACACAGGCGCCGAGGTGGTCCGGATCACGCCCGCCCAGGACGGCTACGACGTCGACTTCATCGACCACGAGGACGGCGGCCGCAGGGTTCGCTTGCACGCCGAGCGGGTCTTTGTCTGCGCTGGATCAGTCAACTCGACCGAGCTGCTGCTGCGCTGCCGCGACGAGCACGGCAGCCTGCCGAATCTGAGCGACAGGGTCGGCGAGCGTTGGCACCTCAACGGCGACACCCAGGACGTCATCGCCCCGACCCGCGCGCCGTTCATGGCCGCAGACGGGCCTGTCGTCACCGCCGCGCTGGTCCACCACCGCCGGGAGGGTGACCAGCAGATCTCGTTCCTGGTCGAGGACGGCGGCTTCCCCGACCCGGTCGCCGCGCTCGTCGAGTCCCTCATCGCAGGCGAAGGGGGGGAGGGCAGCCCTGGCGAACGTCTGGCGCGCCTCCTCACCACGGCGGCGGCACACGACGGCGACGACGTCGATCGGATCGCCGTGCTGCTGCACATGGGGCGGGACCTCGTGGCTGGGCGGATGACCTTGCAACAAGACAGCGAGGGCCGCTGGCGCTTCCAGCTCGAACGTCCCGCCGACGGCGATGCGCCGCTTGAGCGCGCTCGCGACGCCCTGGCCCACTCGATCGAGATGGTCCTTGGCGGCAAGCGCCTCAGCCAGCCCCTGCAGGGCGCTGCGGCGGCGCCGCTTGGCTTCCACAATCTCGGCGGTTGCTGTGTCTCGGACGACGCCCAATCCGGAGTCTGCGATCCGTGGGGCGAGGTCTGGGGGCATCCGGGGCTCTACGTCATCGACGGCGCGATGGTCCCCGAGGCCCTCGGCGTCAACCCGTCGAGCACGATCGCTGCCCTGGCCGAGCGGGCCATCGAACACCAGATCCGCGCCTGGTTGGGTGACCCCGCATGGCAGGCACCGGATCGCGCCCGCGCCCGGACCTTCGTCGACCCGCTCAGCGCCCTCGCGATCCCCCCCGAGGGGACGCCGGCGGTGTAGCGCGGCAGCCGTCTCGCGGGACCGCTCGCCTGGGTGACGCCGTCGCCGTCGCGGTCAGTTCCGCCCCGACGGTCGCTGCGGCAATCCTACTCCAACACCGTGACACGCATGTCAGACCTGCGCACTCTCGCCCGCCTCAGCCAGCGAGAGCTCGTGCCATCGCAGCGGTCAGTGTTGGAGCGCCGTCGCCGGCAAGAACGGACGCTGTGACGCAATCCACGGCTTCCGGCGCCGCTCGGTGTGGCAGACCGGGCCGGCTTTGGGGCGCGTGGTACGTATCTTGCTTCATCCAGAGGGTACTGCGTTGTCACAGCCGCCGTCTGGAGGTCAAAAATGGTATCCCCCCATCTGTCCCGTTGGCTTGCTCCCCTGTCCCTCGTCGCTGCGGTCGTCCTCGTCCTGCCTCGGCCCGCCTTGGCTTGCGGCGGCTGCTTCGGCCCGCCCGCGCCGCCGGGAGCGCTGCCCGGCGTCTTGCAGACCGCCGAGAGGGTGCTCTTTGTGCACGATCCGCCGAGCCACACGACGCGCGTCTGGATCGAGATCCGCTACGACGGGCCGGCGAAGGACTTCGCTTGGGTCCTGCCATTGCCCGCGGTACCCAAGGTGGGGGTGGGCAGCTCGTGGATCTTCGACCGCCTCGACCTCGCGACGGCACCGCGTTTTCGCGCGGAGGCCGAGACCGACGAGAACTGCGCCCAGTACGTACCGCCCGCCGCCCAGCCCGGCTCTTCCCCCTCGACCGTCGCCGGCAGCGGCGAACCGCCGCGGCCTGAATCTCTGCAGCAGTCGGGGGGCGGCTGCGGCGGCGGCGGCTTGGGTGGCGAGTCCATCGGCTATCAGGTCAGCGGTGCCCCCGCCGGGACTGGCGGTGGCAGCGACGGCGGCGGCGGCGAAAGCGGCACCGTGGTTCAGTCGACAAAGACCTCTGCCGACGGCCGCCTCGCCGGCGTCGATCTGCTCGATCACGACCAGGTCGGACCGTACGAATACGATGTCGTCGAAGGCAAAGACCCCGCGCTGATCGTCACCTGGCTCGAGCAGCGCGGCTACGCGGTTCCCAAACAGGCGTTGCCGATCATCGCGGCGCACGTCGCCAAGGGCGATGTATTCCTGGCGCTGCGACTCAAGAGTGATGCGGGCGTACAGGAGATCCGGCCGGTCGCCCTCGAGATGACCGACGCGGATCCCTGCGTGCCGCTGCGCCTGACCTCGATCGCTGCGGTCGAGGACACAAGCGTCGTCGTCTACGTCGCCGGCCCCGGTCGCGCCGTGCCCAAGAACTACCTGCACGTCGTCGTCAACCCCGCCAAACTTGCCTGGGTCGGCGGCGTCGACAACTACGGCCAGGTGCTGTCGGCCGCGCTCGACGAGGCCGGCGGACACGCCTTCGCCACCGAGTACTCCGGCGCGACGACGTCGCTCGAGGTGGAAGAGTCGCTCTCGCTCGTTCGTCGGCAGGCGCGCTATGGCTCGTGGAAGGCCCTGTACGAGCCCGGCAAGGCGCTCATCCTGCCGGGCGAGGACTTCCAGGACTTCGCCACGGTCACGACGGCCGCCGAGCTGGTCCAGACCCTCGGCTTCTCCGGGATTCTCCTCGACGACGCGCTGGCCGCGGCGTTCGAGGACCACGCCGGCCTGGCCGAAGCGCTCGGATACGCCAGCGCGCTCGCTTGCTACAACGACCTGCAGACCATGCAGGTCGCGCTCCCGTCCGAGCTCGACGCCTCGCCCGTCAACGGCAAGGCGCTGGCGGCTTCTCTCGCCGCGCTGACGACCACCGACGAACCCGTCGAAGAGATCGCCGCGCTCATCGACGCGATCGAGGCGCAGCCCAAGTTGACCCGACTGGCGATGCTGATCTCGCCCGATGAGATGACCAAGGACCCGATCTTCGCCTTCCACCCCAGTCTGCCGTCGGTCGACGGCGTCTTTGAGACCAACCTCAACGCGGTGTGCCTGGACGGCTGGTATCCCGCCAACGGCGTGCGCATGACGCTGCCCGGTCTGGGCAGCTGGGTCTTCCCCGGCGAGATCCCCAGTCCGTGGGCCAAGACCAGCGCCTTCGCCAGCAACACCAAGGACCCGCGCTTCGTCGACGCGCCGTTCGCGCTTCGCATCGAGCTGCTCGACGAATGGGGGTCGCCAGCGATCCTCGTACCGACTCAGGCGCTACTCGTCGACGCGGCAATCGCCGGGGCCCAGCCGGGCACAAAGTCCCTGCCCGCCGGCATGGACATCGACATCGGCACGGCCTGGTCGCCGCCGCCTTCGGATCCGCTGGTGACCGAGCGGCGCCACGCCTCGGGCGGCTTCGGCGGCCCATTTGGCGCCCGCGAGACCACGCTGTTCTTGCTGTTGCTGGCGGCCGCCGTCCTGGCTTCGCGGACGTGGCGCAGAGGTTGATTCGATGGTCGCTACTGGCGCGTCGTCGGGCGGCGTGTAGTACCCTGTGACGATGAACCGGCGCACAGGCGACCCCGCAGCAAATGAAGTCATCCGCGCCGCCACCGCCACGACTGGCTGCGTGGCGCCGGGCGCATGGATCGCGACCGGCTCCCACGTTCTGGTCTGGGCGGCGGTGCTGTGGTCGGCCGTCAGCTGCGCGCAGCCGCGCTCCCGACGCGGCGACGTGTACATCGCCGAGGTGAGCTGTCGCGGCGACGACTGGGTCGAGCTGCAGAACCGCTCGCCCTGGCCGGCGGATCTGGGCGGTTGGCAGCTGACAGACCGGGCGGGTGCGCCGGGCGACCACGTCGTCGTCTTCGCTGACGGTCGTACGATCGCCGCCGCCGGGCGGCTCGTTCTCTACCGCGATCGCGATTTTGGTTTTGGGCTTGGCTGCGGCGAGGACACGGTCCGTCTGATCGACGAAGACGGCACAGAGGTCGACCGCCTGGCGCTGGCCGAGATCTACAGCAGCCAGAGCTGGGGGCGCCTGCCGGGCGCCGCCGGCGCCGCGACGGTCTTGCGCCAGACCGCTGGTGCCGCCAACGAGCGCGCTCCCTGGTTTGCCCCTGCGCCGCCGCCCACCCCAGCCGCCGTCGTCGTCGCAAATCAGCCCGATGACGGTCCATGCGCGATCGCCAGCGCTGCGGCGGGGATGCTGATCTGTGCGGACGGTCTGGTCGACGGGGCCACCTTTGACCAACTGTCGATCCCCGCGCCCCATCTGCCGGCGGTCGCCCGTCTGGGCAAGTTCATCGTGCCGCTGCAGGGGCAGGGCGCCGAGCTGCCACCGATGATTCAAAACGTCGCGCTGTTGCCTCTTCACCAGGAGTGGCTCGCCGCCGCCTTTCCGCAGTTCTTTGCTGGGCTGGACTCGGTCGGTTGGCGCGCCGTCGCGCTCGACCCGGCGACGCGCCGCTACGCGGCTGGCTCGCTCTATCGCCTCGCCGACACAGGCGGCTATGTCTTCACCGTGCTCTTCGACCCGAGCGCGCCGCCCGACGCATGGCGGAATCCCAGTGGATGGAGCGATAATTAAAGCTTTTGAGCTTGAAAAGGTGAAGAGGTTCTTGGGGTTTTCCTATTTTAATGATTTAGAATTGAAAGAGGGAAACAGGCTATTGTATTTGAAGTTGGTGGTTCCGGAGGGGAAGGAGAAGGGCAA
>CALGHC010000289.1 GCA_937915965.1 uncultured Myxococcales bacterium | reverse complement strand
GCCAATCGACGATCTGCTACTTGAGCGCCTCGTCGGTGAGCAGCTCGGCTGGCACGGTCTCGCCGAGGCGGCAGCGGCCTTTCGGGTGCTGCAGGCGCTGCGTGGCGGCGACGGGGCGGCAGCACGGGACGCCAGCGCCGCCTTGCGCACGGCTCTGACGGGACAGCCCGACCTCGAGCCGTCGCTCGCCGCCGTGCTGCAACAGCCGGCCGACGCGGGCGACGCACAGGCCCTCGCGTCTGCCCTGCGCGGGTGGCCAGCGATACGACGCGAGGCAAACTGGGCGTCATTTCGTGAGGCTTGGTTCGACCACATCGCCGCCCGCCTCGCGGCGCTGTGCGTTCGGGATGGGCCTGGTTGGAACCTCAGCGTCGACCGCCCCCATCGCCGCCTGACCGCGGCCATCCTGCGCCGCTTTCTCACTTTGCACGTTGGCGCCGACCCTACCCTTGCCGGGCCGCTGGTCGCGCACCTGGTCGACCTCTACTGCCGGCCGCTCGAGGCGCGCGAGGTGCCCGCTTTTGTCGGCTACCGGCGGCGCGCGGGCCTGATCACAGACGCCCCGGACGCGCCACTGCCCCTGGGCGAGGTGGGCCTCGATCTCGGGGTGCGGACCCCGTACTTCGGCGACGCGCTGGTCGCACCGCGAGTGGTCCTGCGTCTGGCGGTCGCCGCGGACCGCCAGGTGGAGCTTGAGCTCGACGGTCTGGGCGCGCTGCGTCTCGATGCCGTCGACGCGACGGAGGCGCAAGCGGCGGTCGCGCGGCTCCTCGGGTTCTTGCACTACGTGTTGCCAGACGGCCTCCGCCTCGCGTTTGACGACGCGCGCATTGCGCGACTCGCAGCAGCCGCCCGGAGAGCCGGCGAGAAGGGCGACAACGTCTGGCGCGAGCTGTGCGAGGCGGCGCAACGAAAAGAGGGTCTCGCGGTCGTCGAGGCGCACGAGTCGCCGTCAGATATCCGCCGTCTGATCCTCGGCGACCGGGCTGCGGAGGCGGCCCGAGCGAGCGCCGCAGCCAGCGCCGCCGGCACCGTGGTCCGATAGCCACGACGCGAACGAGTTCCGCTGCGACCATCCGCGCCTCGCTTGCCGAAAGGCATCCAGACCGGCTACACGTCCGCCCTCGCCCGGCAGCGAGCCGGTGCGCAGGAGCTCCGCCAATGTCTGGTCTGTGGTTGCACGCGGCGGGACTCACCGCCGTCGTCGGTAACGGCGACCTGTCTTTCGCGCCGCTCGCGGGGCTCGGTCTGGACCGCGGCAAGTTCTATTCGGTGGCAAGCGCCCTCCTGTGGGCGGTGGCCATTGTGCTCTTTCGAGCCAGCGGCGACCACGTCACGCCCGTGGCCCTCAACCTCTTCAAGAACTGTGTTGGATTCACCCTCATGGTGCTGACGATGGCGCTGATTGGCGTCGATTTCGCGCCGGCCGGATCCAGCGTCTCCGATTGGCTGATCCTGCTCGCCAGTGGGGCGATAGGCATCGCTTTGGCCGATTCGCTCTTCTTCGCCAGCCTCAACCGGCTCGGCGCGAGCGGATCTGCGATCGTCGACTGTCTGTACAGCCCGCTGGTCATCGCATGCGCCTGGCTCTACCTCGGCGAACCAGTCGGGCCGGCCCTGGTCGCCGCGATGGTGCTCGTCGGGGTCGCCATCGTCATTGGCACCTGGGAGCCGCAAAGCCGCCTCTCGGGAGAGGCGCGGCGCCAGCGGATCGAGGGGGTCGGTCTCGGCATCGCGGCGATGGCGTTCATGGCGGCCGGCATCGTCATCGCCAAGCCGGTACTCGAGACCGCCGATGCCTGGTGGGCGGCCGCACTGCGACTCGGCGGGGCGGTACCGGTCCTCGTCGGAGTCGGGATGCTGCCGAGCCAGCGCCGCGGCGTCGCGGCATGCTTTCGACCGGGTCGCCACTGGTGGGTCATGCTGCCAGGGAGCGTGATGGGCGGCTACTGCGCGATGATCGTGTGGATCCTCGGCTTCAAGTACACCCAGGCGGGGATCGCCAGCGTGCTCAACCAGACCAGCATCTTCTTTGTGCTGGTCTTGGCGACCGTCTTCCTCAAGGAGAGATTGACCGTCCGGCGGGTGCTGGCCGTCGCGATCGGGTTCGCCGGCGCCGTGCTGGTGTCGTTCTAGTCGCTCTAGTCGCTGTGCTGCGTTGAACGCAATCGCCGTGCCGCGATCAACCGTGCCGACAGGTTCAAGCCAGCCAGGCAAATCGCTCGATGCGGTAGCTGCCGACCCGTGCCTCGGTCCGGTCGCGCAGGTCTTGCCGCCACGTCGCGAGGGCCGCCGCGCCGGCCTCGGTCTCACCGGCGCCATCGAGCGGCGACAGATAGACAAGATCGGACCGCTCGAGAGGCAGCTCGCCGAGCCATGCGAGGGTCGCGTCTCGATGAGCGGGCGCCTGGGATGCCCCGCCCAGGCCGAGCAGGACAGTCAAGGCGACGCGCACGCCCCCCCGCTTCATCGCGACGACGCAATCGTGCACACGCCCAAGATCGGGGCTCTTTTGCACCGACGCGCGGAGCTCTGGTAGGGCAGTCTCCAAGCCGATCGTCACGTCAGCGACGCCCGCGTCGACGAGGTTTGCCCAGCTCGCGGCGGTGCGTACGGCGCCACGATCGGGGTCGTAGAAGGCGGCGAGGCCGCGGTGAGGCCGACCAAAGACTGCGTCAACGCGAGCCAGCCGCTCGAAGATCAGCTTGTCGGGCATCGACAGGGCCGAGGCGGAGCCCAGAAAGATGCCATCTCTCTCAGTGACTGCCTGGCCGAACCACGCGTGCACGGCGGCAAGGTGGCCCTCGAAGGTCGGCAGGTCGACGACCTCAAAGGGCACGTCCCGGTAGAAGGCGCAGAAGGTGCAACGGTGGTTCGGACAGCCGCGAGCAGGTTGGATGACCAGATCCCGGTAGCGGTGCGGCGGAAGGATCGGCACCTGCTCGAGGAAGGTCTGCGCAAATCCGGCGGCGTGGACGCGATGGCGCTCGGCGGACCACTGCCCGGCGGATCTCAGTCGCGCGCGCAGGTCTTCCCGGCTGCCGATGAGGGAGAGCTCTTCAGCGGCAAGCGAAGGCAAGAGGTCAAGGAGGCGCCGAGCGGTCGCGGCGACCGTCTCGTGTACGGCCGCCGCCGTCGCGGCGTCGCACGGTGCGAAAGCTGCCCCTTGGGGAACGAGGACCGCGCCATCGACGGCGCGCCGGAAGCGCGCCGAGCCGTCGCGCCAGGCCGACCAACGGCCCTCCGCGTCCAGGCGAAGGCTGATGGCGTCGTCGACGTCGATGACCGTGGCGTGCGGGCCGACCCGCGCGGCAACGCGCGCACGCCGCGGGGGGGCGGACTCCTCCTGAGTTTGGTCTGTCGTTTCAGGCAGGTGCAATTCGGCGCTCCGTTCCGCGCTGCGATCTCCACACAGCCAGCGTGGTCAGGATAGCACCGTCGCGCCCCGCCGGCCGCGTTCGGTCGTCGTTTGCAATCCTTCGCATATCTCCCATAGCGATCGCTTGCGGGGCTCCGTATCCTGTCGCCCTGGTGGTTGTATGGGTGCCTGGCCTTGCTGGTGCCGGGCGCAGGCGAGCGCGCGTCGCAAGACGCGTGTTGTGACATACTAGCGCCTATGACGCGTCTAGGAGAGAGCATGAGACACCTGCATCGCGATGGAATGTGCTTGGCGGTCGCTGCGACTCTCCTCTTCGCCGCGGCGTGCGGCGATGACGACGCGGTGATCGGGCCGGGAGCCGCTGCGGACTCGGCCACGACTGACGACGCGACCGCGGCGGACGCGGACACAGGAGCCGGCACGACGCCCGACAGCGCAGTGGACGTGGACCCGGAGGATGGCGGCACGACCGACACGGGCCACGACGATACCGGCTCAGACGATGCGGGCCCCGACGATGCAGGCCCGAGCGATGCAGGCCCCGGCGATGCAGGCCCCGGCGATACGGCCTCCGCCGATGCAGGCCCAGACGATACCGGCTCAGACGATGCAGGCCAGAGCGATGCGGGCCCGAGCGATGCAGGCCCCGGCGATACGGGCTCCGCTGATGCAGGCCAAGACGATACCGGCCCAGACGATGCAAGCCCCGACGATACCGGCTCAGACGATGCAGGACCGGATGACGGGGACGCCGGCGACGCGGTCGACCCGGAAGACGCGCAGGTGCCCGGAGACGCCGCCGACGCTGGCGACGCTGGCGAGCCGGTGTGCGAGAGCGACATCGACTGCGACGCCCAGCCCGAAGTGGGGGCGTGCGTGAAGGCGATCTGCCAGGCCGGCGAGTGCGTAGTCGTCAGCCTGGAAGACGGCGCTGCCTGCGAGGACGGCAGCTCGTGCACGGCGGACGACGTCTGCAAGGACGCGGTCTGCCAGCCCGGCGTGCTGGTGTGCAAATGCCTCGCCAACATCGACTGTGACGACGCCAACCCTTGCACCACGGACACGTGTGACGCCGGAGGCAAGTCCTGCGTGTTCGCGCCGGCCGATGGCGCTTGCGACGACGGCAACGCATGCACCAGCGGCGACACTTGCGCCGACGGCACCTGCCAGGGTTCGGCGGCCGATTGCGACGACGGCGACACCTGCACGACGGACGCGTGCGATGCTTCCGGCGCTTGCACCCACGCGGTCAACACGGCCGCTTGCGACGACAGCAACGCGTGCACCAGCGACGACACCTGCGCCGAAGGGATCTGCCAGGGCCAGGCGGCGGTGTGCGACGACGGCAACGCGTGTACGACAGACGCCTGCGACCCAGCTGTCGGCGAATGCGCGAGCATCGCGATCGCCAACGGAAGCGAGGTCGCGTGCGACGACGGCAACGGCTGCACGCAGGGCGACGTCTGCTTCGATGGGGCTTGCGGGGGCGTAGCCCTCGACTGCGACGACCTCAACGCTTGCACCGTGGACTCGTGCGTGTCCGATGAGGGCTGTGTCCATGACAGCGTCGCGCTCGACGGTGCCACCTGCGACGACGGCAATGGCTGCAACGAAGAGACCGTCTGCAAGGCGGGCGCGTGCAGCGGCGGCAAGGCAAAGGACTGCAGTGACGGCGACGTCTGCACGGGCGACACCTGCGACCCCGTCGACGGAGCGTGCGGCCACCCGCTGAACACGGCGCCCTGCGACGACGGCGACGCGTGCACGCCGGCAGACGCCTGCGCGGACGGTGCGTGCGTCCCGGGCGCCGCCCAGAACTGCGACGACGCCAACGTCTGCACCGACGACGCGTGCGACCCCCAGACGGGCCTTTGCAGCCACAAAGCTCCGATCAGCAAACAGGCGACCCCTTGCGATGACGGCGATGTCTGCACCGTCACGGACCTGTGCGGCGAAGGCAAGTGCGCGCCCGGGGCGGCGCTCGATTGCGACGACGGCGACGTCTGCACCGACGACACCTGCGACGCTGCGGATGGCTGCGGGCACCCGTTCAATAGTGCGCCGTGTTCGGATGCCCAGCAGTGCCTCCTCGGAACCTGCGCGGACGGCAGCTGCGTGCCCGGCGTCGAGTCAGGCTGTGACGACGGCAACCCGTGCACGACCGATACCTGCAAGGGCAACGTGGGCTGCGACCACGCGGCGGTCGCAGACGGTGTGATCTGCAAGGATGGCACCAAATGCGTCACCGACTCGCTCTGCGGCCAGGGCAAGTGCGCCGACGGGACCAAGACCGACTGCGTCGATGACGATGTCTGCACCAATGACGGCTGCGACCCGGACCTCGGCTGCTTCTGGAAGGCCAACACGGTTCCGTGCGACGACGGCGACGCATGCACCGAGAAAGAAGCCTGCAAGAACGGCAAGTGCCTCGACGGCCAACCGATCGACCTGACCGTCGCCTGCAACGACAAGAACCCGTGCACCGACGACGCTTGTGACTCCCTGCTGGGCTGCACGCACGCCGCGAACGCAGCGGAGTGTGACGATGGCGACCCCTGCAATGTCGGCGAAGCCTGCAAGGACAGCGCCTGCGCGGGTGGGACGCTCAAGGACTGCGACGACAACAGCCCCTGCTCGGCCGACTCCTGCGATGCGCAGACTGGCGAGTGCCTGCATCTCGTGCCGGACGTCGACGGGCTGATCTCCTGCGACGACGGCAACGCCTGCACGGTGGGCGACCTCTGCGGCGGCCTCGACTGCCAGCCGGGGCCCGCCAAGGACTGCGACGACAAGGACGACTGCACCAAAGACGCCTGCGACAACAAGACAGGCGATTGCAGCAGTGTGGCCTACGCCGACTCGGACTTGCACGCCTGCGACGACGGCGACCTGTGCTCCAAGGAGGACGTCTGCATGTCGGGCGTCTGCGTCGCCAAGCCGGGCAGCGAGGTCGACTGCGACGACGGAAACGTCTGCACCGACGACGCCTGCAACCCCAAGACCGGTCAATGCGGCACCGCAGACAACAGCGTGCCTTGCGACAACGGCGACCTGTGCACCTATGGCGACACTTGCAAGGCCGGGGCGTGCGAGACCGGCGCCAGCCAGCTGTGCGACGATGGCTCGACGTGCACCAAGGACACTTGCGACGCCCAGACGGGCAAATGTGAGTTCGGCAACGTCGCCGACGGCACGGCGTGCGACGATGGCCTGGATTGCACCGCTGGCGACGTCTGCAAGACGGGCAAGTGCGTCGCCCCGAAAGTCTCTTGCCAGCTCTACAGCGAGCTCTTCGACTGTGACGCGGGGGCGGTCGGTTGGACCCTCGACAAGCCAAGCGGCAAGAACGTCATCTGGAATGTCGACAAGCTGCCGGCCCTACCTGATCAGGACAAGTACGGCTGCACGCTGAACTTCAATGATGACGTCGACTACTGCGACTCGAAGGGGGGGCAGCCGCCGTGTCAGAACCCGACCGGCACGGCGACCTCGCCAGTCATCGACGGCACCAAGGCGTTTGGGTCGACGCTGCGGCTGCGCTTCGACACGTTCTATCAGGTCGACAGCTACGGCGACATCCCGGTGATTCGGGTGTTGAACGCGCAAACCGGCGTCGTGCTGCACCAGTTCTATATGCAGAAATCGAGCCAGAACCAGAACACCTGGAGGCATCTGCAGGTGCAGATTGGCAAGGCACTTGGGGTCCAGTTCCGGCTGGTCCTGGGGTTGCAGACGGCGACCGGTTGGCAGGGCAACCACGGCAAGGGCTGGTTCGTCGACAACATCGTCATCGACATGCAGCCGGTGGCTGAAGTGTGCGGCGACGGCGTCGACAACGATGGCAACGGCAAGATCGACTGCGAGGATCCCGCGTGCATCGCCGGCGGTGGCTGCGTTGAGGACTGCGACAACGGCCTGGACGACGACTTCGATGACGCCGTCGACTGCGACGACAGCGACTGCGACGCGTCGACGGCCTGCATGGAGCCTTTCCTGGCTGCCGACATGGCTTGCGGCGAGGGCGGCTGGAAGTACAGCGAGGGCGCCAACAACGTCGCTTGGGCCATTGACGCGACGCCGGCGGCGGTCAAGCCGTACACGGGCGAGTGCACGCTGAACTACAACAACGGCAAGAACTACTGCGGCGTGGCGAGCTGCAACGGCCTATATAGCTGGTCGGCGGGAACCGCGACGATGGAAGCGCCGATCGACGCGACCGGCTACTCGAAGCTGATCGTCTCGTATTGGTCCTACCTTGCGACGTCGGGCAGCAACAACGACGACCTCGGCTGGCTGCAGCTGTCGACCGACAACTTCAAGGGCTGCTGTGGCCCGACCAACCAGTGCTCCAACGAGTCGCCCAACAACTGCAACACCGATGGCACGCAGAGCTTCCAGGTGCCCAAGGACCAGCTCAACGCGTGGCGGGCGATCGAGTTGGACGGGTCGAAGTTCGCCGGCAAGAGCTTCCAACTGCGCTTCCGATTCAACAGCGTAACGGCCTGGAACAACAGCACTGCGGGCTGGTTCGTCGACGATCTGCGGCTGTACGGCGTCGAGTAGGCGGCCTGATCCGGCATGAGCGGCACAAGGCGTCGCGGTGAGCGGTGGTGCCGGGCGCGGCTGGAAGAGGCGCGGCTGGCAGAGACGCGGCTGGAAGAGGCGCACCAGGAACCCGGACCGTGACCACCATCGCTCAGCGCATGATCGTCTTGCTTGGCGTCGCGGTGTGGGCCTGCGGCTCGCCGGACCAGGGATCTGCGGCGATTCCAACCGTCACCGACGGCGCCATGGGCGACGCGAGCCTCGACGACGTCAGCGACGCCACAGACGGCTTCTCGGCAGAAACAGACCCAGATGCCGCGCCCCAAGATGGTGACGGCGGCGACGGCGGCGACGGCGGCAACGACGGCGACGACACGCAAGCTGGCGACTCGTCGGCTTTGGACGTGGACTCAATCGCTGACGGCGTCGGACTCGCCCCAAATGGGAGCGGGCAATGGGCGTTTGGCGGCGACACAGTCACCATTGGCTGGCAGACCGGCGCGGACGGGCTACGCACCTTCACCCTCCAGTCAACGCATCCGCTCAAGGACGGCGTGCCCACCGACGGCAAGAGGGTCGTGGCGGAAGTAGCCGAACAGCCCAGGCTGCACAGCGGCAACGCGCTGCTCGATGCCCTCTTCGCCCTGGCCGTCACAGAGATGAACGAGAACGCTGTCGACACGCTGCACGACGGCGCCTTTGCCAGCGGCCAGACGGTCCCTTGCGGCGCGTGCTTCGAAACCGGCGAGAAATGGACCTGGGCGTGGACCCGCGACGCGTCGTACGCGACCTGGTTGGGCCTCGCCGCGCTCGCTCCCCAGCGCTGCCGCGCGAGCCTGCTGTTCAAAACGTCTGCGCCCAAGGCGAGCGTGGGCGGTGGGCCGGCCCAGGTCGTCCAGGACACAGGCACCGGCGGCAGCTGGCCGGTGTCGACCGATCGCGTCGTGTGGGCGCTCGGCGCCCAGCGCCTGATCGATCACTTACCAGCCGCAGAGGCATCCGCTTTTCGGGTGACGGCCCACGACGTGCTGGCCGCGACCCTCGAGCGGGACCGCGTCGTGATCTTTGATCCGCTCGACGGGCTGTACCGGGGCGAACAGAGCTTCCTGGACTGGCGCGAGCAATCGTACCCGAGCTGGGCCGCGGGCGAGCCCGCCGACATCGCCGGGTCAAAGACGTTGTCGACGAACCTGCTCTTTCTCGCCGCCTTGCGCAGCGTCGCGACATGGGCGGGAGCGGCCGGTGACGCCAGCGCAGCAGCGCAATGGCAGGCGCAGGCCGATGCCCTCGGCGGGGCCATCGAGACGGCGTTCTGGCTGCCGGCGACCGGCCGCTATGCGACGATGAAGACGACCGCGTTGGACCCGACGGCCATCGAACACGCTGATCTGCTGTCGACGGCGCTCGCCATCCTGCTCGACGTCGCGCCGGCGGAACGCGGCCGGGCGCTGCTATCGACCTGGCCGCACTCGGCGCATGGTCCCGCAGTGGTCTGGCCCCAGAAGAAAGACGTGCCGATCTACCACAACCGGGCGATCTGGCCGTTTGTGACCGCCTTCGAGCTGCTCGCCGCGCGCCACGTTGGCCACGCTCCGGCCTTCGACCACGCCGTCGACTCCCTGGTGCGCGGCAGCGCGCTGAATCTATCGAATATGGAGAATATGGAGCTGATCAGCGGCGCGAACTACGCCGAAGACGGCGCGCTGTCGGGACCGGTCGTCAACTCGCGCCGACAGCTGTGGTCGGTGGCTGGCTGGCTCGGCATGGTCGTGCACGGCGTCTTCGGCCTGGAGGTCGAGGGCGACGGCGTGCGAATGCGACCGTTTGTCAGTCGACGCCTGCGCGACGGCTGGCTGCACGACAGCGGGGCGATCGAACTGCGCGGGCTGCGTTGGCGAGGCGCAACGATGGACGTGCGCGTCGAGTTGCCCGTGACCGCAGCGGCGAGCGACGTCTGGGCCGAGGACGGCGTGCTCGCCGTGAAGACCGTCGAGCTCGACGACGCAAGCGTCGGCGCTGGTTTTGTGGCGGGCGCTGCCCTCGCCGGCGGCAAGGGCCAGTGGCGCGTGACGCTCTCGGAGGCACCGGCGGCGGGCCTGGAGCTCAAGGTGCTGGCCGAGGCGACCAAGGTTGCCGAAATCGTCGCGCCGCTGGCGCCGACCATCAGTGGGATCGAGCTGATCGGCGGGCAGCTCAAGCTCGGCCTCGACGGCGCTGGGGAGACCGAGGTGACCTGGGAGATCTACCGCGACGGCGCGACCGTCGCGACCGGATGGGGCGGCGGTGCCTGGACCGACCCCAACAGCGCGGCGGTCGCCAAGGGCAGCCCGTGCTACAGCGCGGCGACCCGCAGTACCAAGACGGGTCTGCTCTCGCACCATGCCCGGCCCGTTTGCTGGTGGGGGCCGAACTTCGCGCGAATCGAGGAGCTTGGCGCGTGGCGCCTCGGCTTTGCGATCCCTGCGGGCGCGCCATCCTGGTCAACGGCGCACGGCCGCGCCCACCTCGCTGGTTGGGGCGGCCCCGGCCAAGCGGTGGAGGTGGCGTCGTGGCGGGCCGCGTACAGTGGGGACCACTTCTTGCAGCTGGTCTACGGCCACGTTGAGCCGCTCTCAACCGGACTGACGGCCGTCACCAAGCGGGTGCGGGTATTCGCGACGCCAGCCGACGGGCCCGGCGGCGCGCCGATCGCCGAGCAGGTGGTGGTTCTGCCGCAGCTCGGTGACGTGCATCGCTGGGGCGTGTCGACCCTCGCGCGCGTCAACGTCGCCGCTGGCGAGACCTACCGGCTCGTCATCGACGACGACGACGGCGTCGGCAACATGAGCTACCTCAGCTCGGCGACGATCTATACCGGCGGCAGCGGCGGCGGCGAGGGCGTGTTCAATCGCGTCGACCTCGCGGCCGTCAAGCTGCTGGCCCGCAGCGATGTGGGCGGCCCGGGGCCAAGCGCGGCCCTGGTGGGCTTCGACGGCAAGGACGACGTCGACAAGCTGGGTGCCGACCAGCAGATCGTGCCTGGCGTCACGCTGGCGCCGTGGGAGCGCTTTGGGCTGCGCTGGGACAGCGAGCGGCTGTACGTCGCGGTCGTCGCCAAGGGATTTGAGGACCCGGCGCGCGCCTTCGTCCTCTACCTGCAGACCGATCCTGCCGGAGCCGCGCAGCTGTCCGTCGGCATGACCTACGCGGGGCTGACCGCCGAGCTGCCGTTCACGCCAACGCACGCGATCGGCATGCGCGCGCAGAGCGATCTCGACGACGGCTACGGACCTTGGAGCGGCGTCTTCGCGCGCGACGCGGCGGGCGGCTGGCACGTCGAGCGACGCTTCGAACCGGGCATCGCCGTTTGGACTGCCGTCGACGCCCACACGATGGCCGCCGTGATCCCGCGGTCCGCCCTCGGGGGCGCCAAGCAGGTTCGCGTCGCCGGGCATCTCGTCCATGGCGGCGCCGGTACCGAGTGGAAGGACGTCGTGCCGGCCGGGCACGCGCCATGGCAAGCCCAAGCGACGGGCTACCTGGTGGTCGACTTGGGTGCCGAGGTGCCGGCATCTGGATGGGCAGCCGAGTAGCGCTTGTGGGTTCGGAGCTTGCCGTCGATTCCCCGCAGATGCTATCGAGAGCGTGGCGCAATCCGCAGCCGTGCCAGTCGCCCGGGCCCGGGCCCGTGCCCGTGCCCGTGCCCGTGGAAAGACCCCGTGCCCGTGGAAAGACGCAAGGAGGGAAGCGATGAATCTCGCCCGCAGCAAACATGTCATCCGGCGCCGCGTCCTCGCCTTGGCCACCAGCGTCGTGGCGCTCCTTGCCGGTCTGCCGGTGCTGGCGATGCCGACCGCGTTCCAGGTCGAGGGATTCCTTCGCACGGTGGAGGGCGGCCCGGTCGCCAACGGCAACTACAACCTGACGTTCCGCCTCTACCCCGACGTGGCCGCCGAGGTCGCGGTCTGGAAGGAGATCCACATCGAGACACCCGTCGTAGCCGGGCGCTTCCATCTGACCGTCGGCCAGGCTGATCTCAATCAGCCAATCCCTCCGGATTTCTTTGCCGAGAATCCGGTGCCAGCGCTGTCGGTCCAGGTCTCAGTCGACCCGGAGATGCCGCGCATGGTCCTGCGGGCGGTGCCGTTCGCGATCCACGCGGCCTCGGCAGATACCCTCGCAGGCGGCCTGACTGGCGACAAGCTCGCGCCGGGCTCGCTGCCCGATACCGCGCTTGGCTTCAACTACGCGGGCTCCCAGTCGAAGGGCGGCGACGCCATCGGCCTGCAGTGCACAGGCTGCGTGACGGCGGCGCACCTCGCGGCCGGCCTGCTCGAGGCGAAGAATGTCGCCTTCGCCGCCGGCGGACCCGGCGCGACAGTGGACGGCGTGCTCTCGCCGCTGGCCAAGGCCATCAAAGCGGACGGCCTGCAGATCGGCATCGGCAAGACCCCCGCGGGGGTGTGCGCGCTCGACGTCGGCAGCGACGGGGGCGAGGTCTGTCTCGACGGCGTACCCGCGTTGTGGACGCGGATCGTCGACGGCGACGCGGCGATGCTCGCGCTGCCCAAAGACGGTCAGCTGGTGTATCGCAAGGACCTGGCCAAGAGCTTCGTGCGCCACAAGGGACTGTGGCGGGAGGTCGTCGTCAAACCGTACTGCGGTGACGGCGTCGTCGAGCCGCCCGAACAATGCGACGATGGAAATAAAAACGCAGACTTGGCGGACGCCTGCCGAACAACCTGCCTGAAAGCCGTCTGCGGCGACCTCATCGTCGACAGCGCCGAGCAGTGCGACGACGGCAACGCCGTCCTCACCGACGCGTGCGTCGCGTGCAAGTCCGCCACCTGCGGCGACGGATTCATTCACAGCGGCGTCGAGCTTTGTGACGATGGCAACACTGTCGCCAGCGATACGTGCACGTCGCTGTGCAAGCCGGCGGCCTGCGGCGACGGCTTTGTCCAGACCGGAAAGGAGGAATGCGACGACGGTCCCGGCAACGCGGACCTCAAGGACAAATGCCGCACCAGCTGCGAGAAGCCCGGCTGCGGCGATGGCATCACCGACAGCGGCGAACAGTGCGACGATGGGCCGGCCAACGCCGACAGCAAGGACAAGTGCCGCACGACGTGCCAAATCCCCAAGTGCGGCGACGCCGTCGTCGACAGCGGCGAGGCCTGCGACGACGGCAACAACCAGGACGGCGACGGCTGCAGCAGCGACTGCGAAGTCACCGCGAAAGCCTTCAAGGGCTACGCGAACTGGAGCCAGAGCGTATCGAGCCAGACCGACGCCCAGCAAGACGCGGCGATGGACAGCGCCTGCCAGAGCAAATACGCCGGCTCGAAGGCCGCGACGACCGACGAGGTCACCAAGGGGAACCTCATCGGCAAGCCGGCGACGAACGGCTCGGGTCAGTACATGATGGCCAAATGCCCAAGCTGCGCGGGCAACGCCAGCGGCGGCGCCAAGAGCGGCCACTGTCGGCTTTGCGTCAACCCGGGCAACCCGATCCCGAACAGCGCACCGGCTGGTTGGCACGACAACTGCTGCGGCAACACGCGCAGCGCGATGTGCGTGCAGTAGCGAAGGGCACGCGGGCTCGGACACAAACACGGAGCCTGGCCGATGCGCTCGCGCCGCATGCAGTTCGACAGCGCCGCCAACCTATTGAGCGCGGCCGTGGCGAAGGCGCGCGCCGCCGAGCTTCCGCTCATCGACCTCACCCACAGCAACCCGACGACGGCCGGCCTGCCCCGAGTCTCTGGTCTGATCACGCCCTTGGGCGAAGCGCGGGGCTGCGCGTACGAGCCAGCACCGTTCGGCGTCACCAGCGCCCGCGCCGCCGTCGCTGCCCACCTCGAGACGCGCGGCCTGGTGGTCGACGCCGATCGAATCGTCCTGACGGCGAGCACCAGCGAAGCGTACGCCTGGCTGTTCACGCTGCTCTGCGACCCCGGTGACTCGGTCGCGGTGCCGGCGCCAAGCTACCCGCTGCTCGACCACATCGCTCGGCTGGTCGGCGTCGAGACGCGGCCGTATCGCCTTGAATGGGAAGGGCGATGGCGCGTGGACCCCGATTCGCTCGCGACGGCCGTCGGCCCAGGGTGTCGGGCGATCGTGACCGTCAACCCGAACAACCCGACCGGGCAGATGATCTCGGCGGCCGACCTCGCGGTGCTCGCCGCGCCAGGACTGCCGCTCATCGGTGACGAGGTCTTCGCAGACTGCCCCCTGGAGACGCACACTGACGCTGTCGCATCGGTTCTCGCCTGCCTGGAGGTGCCCGTATTCGCGCTGGGCGGCCTGTCGAAGAGCGCCGGATTGCCGCAGCTCAAGCTCGCTTGGATCGCTGCCGGCGGCCCCGAAGCGGTGGTGAACGACCTGCTTGAGGGGTTGGAGTGGATCGCCGATACATTCTTGTCGGTTGCCACGCCCGTACAACTGGCTCTGCCGCACCTGATCGCTGCGAGCGCGTCGACGCGGCTGTCCATCCGCGCGCGCTGTTGTGACAACTTGGCGTTCTTGCGCGAGCGGACAGCCGACAGCGCCATCAGCGTACCGCGTGTCGAAGGTGGCTGGAGCGCCTGCCTGCGGCTGCCACGTCTGCAGAGCGACGAGGCCTGGGCGCTCGAGCTGGTCGAGCGAGACGGGGTCATCGTTCACCCGGGATGGTTCTACGACTTCGCCGGCGAGGGCTGGTTGGTGGTGAGCCTGATCGCCGAACCGTCGGGGTTTCGAGAGGGCGTCGAGCGGCTGGTCGCGCGAGTTGCGACGCGAGCGGCCGGGTAGGCGGTACGCGGAGTAGGCTTCGCGGGGGTAGGCGGTACGCGGGTGGGCGGTACGCGGGTGGGCGGCAGACAGGGAAATAGCCGGCCGGGCTCCTACCATCGCGCCCCCGCAGCCGCTATGCTCCGCCGCCGATGAGACGCCGCCTTGCCATGGCCGAACACCGCCTGGGCCGCCTGCAGTACCAGGCGGCGCGGCGTCTACACGCCCACACCACCGGCCTGCGGCGCCAGGTGATCACGGTCAACGGCTTGCGGATCCCCTTGTTGCGAGGTGGCGAGGGGCCGCCTTTGCTGCTCGTCCACGGCTTTGGCGACCGAGGCGAGACGTGGGCGATGCTGTCGCTCTGGCTGCGCAAGGGCTTCGAGTTGCTGATCCCCGACCTGCCGGGATTCGGCGAGGCCGACCCGATCCCGTCGGCTCGAGCGAGCGTGCCGGCGCAGGCAGACTTCCTCGCCGACCTGCTCGATGTCGCGGACGTGGGGCAAGCGCACGTCGCTGGCCAGTCGATGGGCGGGGCGGTGGCGGCCAGCTTTGCGGTGCGACACGGCGAGCGCCTGCGCACGTTGATGCTGATCTCGGCGGCGGGTCCGCTCGGTCTCGATGCTGAGTTCGAGCGCCTGGTCCTGGCCGGCAAGAACCCGCTTCTGACGAGAAGCCTCGCCGATTTCGACCACCTGCTGACGTTCTCCTTCTCAGGCCGGCCGCCGTTCCCGCGCGCCCTGCGCCGCCATCTTGCGGCGCAGTGGTCGGCCCGTCGCGGCGAACATGAGCAGCACTTCGCTCGGCTGATGGATCCCGAAGAGGGCGAAGGCGTGGCAGTCGACCTCGGCGCCATCCATGTGCCCACCTTGATCGTCTCTGGCCGCGACGAGCGCGTAGTCCACCCGGGCAACGCACGCGCCTACCTCGACGCGATCCCGATGGCGGAGCTGGTGATGCTCGATGGATGTGGCCACTGCCCCCATCTTGAGGCGACCGCTCGGCTGGCGCGCGTGATGCGCAGCTTCCTCGCGCAGCACACGCCACACCTCTGAGGCGGCGGCGACCTGCATCAGGTCGGCGACGTGGGGCGCCCAGGCGCAGACTCAATCGGCGACCACTTCGATCACACCGCAGGCGACGCGCTTGCCCGCGCCGCCGGTGGGCTGTGACTTCAGATCGTCGGCGCCGGCGTGCACGATCACGCCGCGACCCACGATTGTGTGGTCGCCGCCCAGCATGATCACCTTGTCGAGCCGTTCGTAGACCGCCTTGCCGTCGGCGTCGGCGACCAGGTTGCCGAGGTCACCGCTGTGGCGCGCCGCCGAGTCGGGACCGGCGTGGTCGTGGCCTGCCGGGTTGAAATGGCCGCCGGCAGAGGTGCCATCCGGGGCGCTGCAGTCACCAGTCTCGTGCACGTGGAAGCCATGATCGCCAGGCGTCAGCCCGGTGAGGTTGGCGACGACCTGGACACCACCCTCAACGGCGGTGAAGACGACCTGACCCGAGACGCTGTTGCCTGCTGTGGCCTTGAGCTCGGCGCGAGCCCGAGCCGGCGCAGCCGCCTCGTCAGCGGCCGCCTCATTCTTCGCGCAAGCAGCGATCACCAACAGAGCCGCGAGGACGATGAAGTGGGTCGCGCCCGTCGCGCCCGTCGCACCCGTCGCGCCCGTCGCACCCGTCGCGCGATGGTGTGGGGTTGGGGGTGAGACGGCGGGCGTGATGCTCTGCATGGTATCCTCATCGGGGTTACGTCGCGAAGATGGCGCACTCGCAACGCCAGCGCAGCAAGCGCGCGGCGGGGGAGAGCGAACCGCCTGGGACGCTAGCACCACCCGCGACGAAGACAAGCTCCGCGCGCGGCTCCCGTGTGGTCCCCATTGGTTGTGCGGGCAGACAAACGTTGGTTGTGCGGGCAGACAAACGTGATTGCGCGGGCAGATCAACGTGATTGCGCGGGCAGATCAACGTGGTCGCGCCGGCAGACCAAAGCGTCTGCGCGGGCAGACCGACGAGGTTGCGCGCGTGCCCGGATGCAGGCCGCTGCAGCGAAGCCTGGCACACGACAGTTGACACCCCCAACGCTACCGATAGCCTCCAGCCGACGGTCGCGATACGCTGCGATTCAACCGTCGCGGAGGATCTGGCATGAAGACCCTCGTCATGATCCTTGCAGGCGGCAAAGGATCGCGCCTCGCCCCACTCACCTGCCACCGCGCCAAGCCGGCCGTGCCGTTCGGCGGCCGCTACCGGATCATCGACCTCGTCCTGTCGAGCTTCGTCAACTCCGGCTTTGGCCACATCTACGTCCTGACGCAGTACATGGCGTCGAGCCTCATCCACCATCTCAGCCGCAACTGGAATTATGGCGGCGCGATGGGGCACTTCATCGAGTCGGTTCCCGCGCAGATGCGACACGGATCGCACTGGTACGAGGGCACCGCGGACGCGGTCTTTCAGAACCTGAACTTGATCCAGGATACGAATCCCAATCACGTCGCGATCTTCGGTGGCGACCACATCTACAAGGTCGCCGTCGACCAGATGCAGCGTGACCATATCGACAAAGAAGCTGCGCTGACGGTGGCGGCCTTCCCGGTGCCCCGCAGCGAAGCGCACCAGTTTGGCGTCATCCAGGTCGACGACGATGGCCGGATCATCGGATTCCAGGAGAAACCAGACAAGCCCGAGCCGATGCCCGGAAAGCCGGACACCTGTTTGGTTTCAATGGGTAATTACATCTTTCGCCGCGACGTCATCGAGGAGATCCTGCTCGCCGACGCGCGCGACCCCATGTCAAGCCACGACTTCGGCAAGGACATCATCCCCGGCATGGTCGAACGCGGCGAGCCGGTCTTCGCCTACGACTTCGGGCGCAACCGCATTCCCGGGGAGCCCGACGACGCCCGCCCGTACTGGCGCGACGTCGGCACCATCGACGCCTACTTCGAAGCGAACATGGATCTGCGCAGCGCGCTGCCCGAGTTCAACCTCTACAACCGTAGCTGGCCGATCCGCTCGGCACAGCGCAACTACCCACCCGCCCGCTTCGTGCGTGACACGCGGACGGGCTCGCCGGGGGAGATCATCGACTCGTTGGTCTGTGAGGGATCGATCGTGCATGGAGCCCGCCTCTACCGGGTGTTGTCGGGCTACGACTGCGCCTTTCACGTCGACGCGCGCGTCGAGGACTGCGTCATCTTGAGCGGCTGCGACGTCGGCGCGGGTGCGCGCATCCGCCGCGTTCTGATGGACAAGAACTGTAGCATCGCCCCGGGGGCCGTCATCGGCGAAGATGCCGAGTTCGACTCGGCGCGCTTCCCGTTTCGCACCCAATCCGGCATCGTCACGCTGCCCAAGGGGACCCATGTGCCCCGAAACGGCCCCATCGAGATCGCCCAGGACATGGAGTTCCTGCTCGCCAATGACCCCGCTACCGCCGAGGCTCTCGATGGCCGCGAGGTCAGCTGGGTCACCTCGGCCCGCAGCCGTCACAGCCATGATTCGGTCGGACCGCGTTTCGCGCGCTTCGGCCCCGACGCCCCCTGAATCGTCGCTCGGGCTTCCCCCCACGACGGTCCACCGCAGAAGACACCCCCGCGTAGTACCGACGGAGTCCGCATGCGCATCGCGATGATCAGTTCGGAGGTCGCGCCCTGGTCGATGACCGGAGGCCTCGCCGAGGTATCCGGCGCCCTGCCCGCCGCCCTGCACGAGCTGCGCGCCGAGCTCGGCATCGAGCGCGTCTCGGTGTTTACGCCGCTGTACCGGCAGGCCGCGGCAAATGCGGCCCGCTTGGGACACCAGCTTGAAGACACAGGTGTCCGTGTTTCGCTGATGATGGGCGACCGCCCGCTCAATGGCCGCTTCGTCCGCCACCACGAAGAGGGAGGTGGCGACGTCTTCTTCTTGGAGTGCGCCGAGCTATACGAACGCGACGGTCTGTACGTCAGTAGCAATTTCGAGGACTACGGCGACAACGCCGACCGCTTCGGTTTCCTCTGCCTCGCCGTACTCGAGGCGGCAACGGAGCTGCTCGGCGGGCCGCCCGACATCCTGCACGCCCACGACTGGCAGGCTGCGCTGGTGCCGACCTACCTGTCCGAACGCTACCGCGAGCGGCTGCCGGCGACTCGTACTGTCTTCACCATCCACAACCTGGGCTACCAAGGGGTCTTCCCGAAAGAGACGATGGAACGTCTCGGTCTGCCCTGGTCGCTCTTCACGCTCGACGGCCTGGAGTTCTGGGACCGGGTCAACCTGCTCAAAGGAGGGCTGCACGCGGCCGACGCGGTCACCACCGTCAGCCCAACCTACGCCGGCGAGATCCAGACCGCAGAGTTCGGCTGGGGCCTGGATGGCTTCCTGAGGCTGCATTCCGCCAAGCTGCACGGCATCCTCAACGGCATCGACACGCACGCCTGGGACCCGCGCACGGACCGCTGGCTCGCCGCCAACTACGACGCCGACTCGCTCGATGGCAAGCTCGCGTGCCGCGAGGCGCTCGCGAGCGAGCTCGGTCTGCAGCCCGCGACCAACGAGCCGATCCTCGCGGTGATCGCGCGCTTCGCCGGTCAGAAGGGCCTGGACCTGGTCGCCGACCTGGTGCCACAGCTGCACTCCCTCGGGGCGCACCTCGTCGTACTCGGGGCCGGCGACCCGTCGCTCGAGCGAAGATTCACCGAGTTGGCGCGTCACTATGGCGACCGACTCGTCGTGCGCATCGGCTTCGACGACGGCCTCGCCCACCGCATCGAGGCCGGCTCGGACATCTTCCTGATGCCGAGCCGATACGAGCCGTGCGGGCTCAACCAGATGTATTCGATGGCCTACGGCACGGTACCGGTCGCCCACGCGGTCGGCGGGCTGCGAGACACCGTCATCGACGCAGACGCCACCTCGATCGAGCGAGGCGAGGCCACGGGCTACCGCTTCGAGGGGGCGAGCTTCGAGACCTTCCGCTCGACCGTCGAGCGAGCGATCCGCCAGTACCGCTACCAGCCCGACATCTGGTTCCGGATCATGCAGACCGGCATGGCGACGGACTTCAGCTGGAACCGGCCGGCGCGGGCGTTCGGTGCGCTCTACGCCAGCCTGCTGGCCGACCGCGACGGCTCAATCGCGTGACGCAACGCCGATGATGCGCCGCGTCTCTTCGGCGGTGGCGACCTCGCCGCCTGCCTCCTGAACCAGCGCCACCAGGGCCTCGATCAGCGGGCCATTGCTCGTCGCCTTGGTGCCGTCGGGCAGGTAGAAGGTGTCCTCAAGGCCTGTGCGCACATGACCGCCCAGCTCGACCGCGCGGCGGTGGACCGGCCAGACCTCCTCGCGGCCGATCACGATCGTCTGCCACAAGGCGCCGGCGGGCATCTCTTCAACCAACAAGGGCAACCACTCTGGGCGCGCCGGCATGCCGCTCGCCACGCCCATGACCAGGGAGATGTGAACGGGATCTGCCAGCATGCCATTGGCGCGAAAGAGCGCGACGCTGCGGACGATGCCGGTATCGAAGCACTCGCACTCCGGGACAATCCCCAGCTCGCTCATGACGTCGATGAAGCGCTGAACCTTGTCGACTGGGTTGTCGAAGGACATCGGAGGCCAGGCCCAGTCTCCGTTGCTGCGCAGCTTGAGGTAGTTGAGCGTGCCGGCGTTGAGGGCCGCCATCTCGGGGCGGCCGGCGCGCAAGCAGGAGACCGGGCCCGAGATGTCATCGCCGAAGATGCCGGTGGAGAAGTTCTGTACGAGACCGGGGCAGCGCGCGCGGATCGCGTCGCTGATCGCGCGGGCGACCTGCGGATCCCACGATGGCATCCACCCCAGACCCGGCTCCTGGTCGCGAAAATGGATGTGAACAACCGTAGCGCCTGCGTTCCAGGCCCGTTCGGCTTCGTCGGCCATCTCCCCTGGGGTGACCGGCACGGGATGTTGGGCAGGGTTGGTGAGCACGCCGGTGAGGGCACAAGTGACGACGGTCTTGCTTGTCTCATTTGACACGATT
>CALGHC010000288.1 GCA_937915965.1 uncultured Myxococcales bacterium | reverse complement strand
CGCGGGCCTCGGGCACCTCGGGCGGCACCGCCAGCGCGACGGCTCCGGCGTCGCGTACCTCGCCTGGCGGTCCGTCGTGGACCACCGTCCGGCCCGCCCACACCGCTGCTGCCAGCCCGGTGATGGCGGTCGCGGCTGCGGCGACGCGTAGCACCATCATCACCCGGCGTCTGCGGCGGCTGCGCGAGGTCAACTCGCTCAGTCCACGCCTGGGTTCCTCGGACTCCGGGTCGATGGCCAGCGCCCGGTTGAACGCGTCGATCGCCAGGGCCAATGAGCCCTCTTTGCTCCGCTTGCGCCCCTCGGCGACCAGCAGCTGAACGAGCACGGGACGCCACTCACGCTGAAACTGCTGAGGCGACGCCAGAAGACGCAACAGCAGCGTCGGCACGTCTGCCATGCGGTACTCGCGCAGGTAGGCGCCGAGGTCGTCTTGCAACGCAGCCATCGAGCCGTAGCGGTCGTCCGGATCGCGCGCCAGGCAGCGCGACAGGATCTGCTCGAAGACTCGACCAATCGAGGCGTTGTACCGGCTCGGCGGGTCGTATCGGCACTCCAGTATCTGCCGAAACAGCGCGTGAGGATTGGAGGCCGCAAACGGAACCTGACCGGTGACCAGGTAGTACATCAGCGTGCCGAACGCGAAGACGTCGCAGCGGCTGTCGATCTTGCCGCCCTCGATCTGTTCGGGTGCCATGTGCGCCGGCGAACCGAGGATCGCACCGGTCGCGGTCATCTTCTCGACGTCCATCACCGTCGCGATGCCGAAATCCATCAGCTTGATGGCACCGTCGCGCGAGATCATCAGGTTGTCGGGCTTGATGTCGCGATGAATGATGCCCACGTGATGCGCATGATGCAGAGCTCCGGCGATGGCGTGGCCGATCAGGGCCGCCGCTTGGGGCAGGAATGGGCCGTGATCACGGGTGAACACCGACAGCGTGTGGCCATGGACGAACTCGGTAACGAGGTAGGCGCGGCTGTCGGAGTCCTGTGAGTAATCGAAGACGTCGACAATGTTGGGGTGGTGGAGCCGGGCGATCGCCTGGGCCTCGCGGTTGAAGCGTGCGCGGGCGTCCTCGCGCGTCGCGAGGTGGGGGTGAAGCACCTTGATGGCGACGTCGCGCTGCAGTACGGCGTCCATGCCGCGATAGACGGTCGCCATGCCGCCCGATCCGACCTGCTCGATGGCCTCGTAGCGATTGCCGTAGACGTCAGCCAAGCCGCACTCCACATCGGCACCCCGCAGGGGGGGGCGCTCGGGGCAACCGTATATACTAGCACGACATTGCGTTGGCGCGCCACGCCTCGAACCGCCGTCCCGTTGCCTTGAGCAGCGCGGTTCGCACAGCCGAGGGTCTTGGAGTCGACAGACGCGCGGCCGGTGAGGCGCGCACAGAAACGGGCTACGCCGGCGCCTGACCGTCGGGCCGGTAGGTACTGCCGTCGTCGTCGGCCATGTGGCACTTCTTGTATTTCTTGCCGCTTCCGCACCAGCACGGGTCGTTGCGGCCGACCTTGGGGCGTGCGCGCCGCAGCGTCTCGACCTTGTTGGGCGCCTCGCCGTCGGCGCCGGTGTAGGCGGGCCGGCCCTCGCCTGGCGCCGGGGCACGGGCGCCGTCAAGCGCGTTGGCGCCGCCGTGTTGGGCCTGCATGCGCTCGATCGCCTTGCTTCGCCGCTCCTCGGCCTCTTTCTGCAGCTGCTCGATCTCCGCGCGGGTCTTCACCTCGACGCGGAACATGGTGTGCACGACCTTCTCGCGGATCGAAGCGATCATCACCTGGAAGAGATCGTAGCCTTCCTTCTTGTAGATGAGCTTGGGGTCCTTCTGGGCGTACGCGTTGAGGTAGACGCTCTCGCGCAGCGCGTCCATGGTCTGCAGCTGGTCCATCCAGTGGCCGTCGATCGCGCGCAGATAGGTCTCGCGCTCGAACTCGATCCAGTGCTTGCGCGCCTCGTCCCGCTCGGGCGGGTTCTCCGCGTCGGCCATGCTGGCGAGGATCGAGTCGATGCTGCGCTCGCGGCGCTCGTCGTACTCATCGGTCAGGACATCGACGACGGCCTCCTCGACACGATCGAAGTTGCGCTCGACCTCGCTGAGATCAATGTCGACGCCGGTGACCACGTAGAGGGACTCCTCGAGTCCCTCGATGTCCCATTCGCTCTTTTGCACATCCTGCGAGCAGGCGCGGTCGATTAGCGCGTAGACACCGTCGGAGATGACCTCTCGGAGCAGGTCACCGGTGTCCTCGGCGGCCAGGACCTGCCGACGCAGCGCATAGATCGTCTTGCGCTGCAGGTTCATCACGTCGTCGTACTCAAGCAGGTTCTTGCGGGCATCGAAGTTCTGGCCCTCCACGCGTCGCTGGGCGCCCTCAATCGCCTTCGAGACCGACTTGCTGACGATCGGTTCATCCTCGGGGATATTGAGCCACTCCATGATCTTGCGGACCCGGTCGCCACCAAAGACGCGCATCAGGTCGTCTTCGAGCGACAGGTAGAACTGGCTCGTTCCCGGGTCTCCCTGTCGACCCGCGCGCCCGCGCAGCTGGTTGTCGATGCGCCTCGACTCGTGGCGCTCGGTGCCGAAGATGCCGAGGCCACCTGCAGCAAGCACCTCTGCTTTCTCGGCGGCGCATTGCAGCTTGTACCTCGCCGCCGCCTCGATGTAGGCCGGCGCATCTTCGTCGACGTCTTCGTGAACGTTCACGGTGCCGAAGACCTCCTGTCGGGCCATCAGCTCGGGGTTGCCGCCCAGGACGATGTCGGTTCCACGGCCTGCCATATTGGTGGAGATGGTGACGGAGCCGAGCCGCCCGGCCTGGGCGACAATCTCGGCCTCGCGGGCGTGGTTCTTGGCGTTGAGGATGTCGTGTGGGATGCCGCGCTGCTCAAGCATATCAGCGACGAACTGGCTCTTTTCCACCGAGATTGTGCCGACCAGCACCGGCTGGCCACGCTGGTGGGCGTCTTCTATATCGGCGATCACCTGATGGAACTTGCCGCGCTCGGTCTTGTAGATCAGGTCCTCGTGGTCGGCCCGTCCGATCGGTCGGTTGGTCGGGATCACGAGCACGTCCAGGTCGTAGATCTTGGCGAACTCTTCGGCCTCCGTCTCGGCGGTGCCGGTCATGCCGGAGAGCTTCTCGTACATGCGGAAGTAGTTCTGGAATGTCACGGTCGCGACGGTACGCGTTTCGTGTTGGATCTTCACTCCTTCCTTGGCCTCGACCGCCTGGTGCAACCCGTCCGACCAGCGCCGACCGGCCATCTTGCGGCCGGTGTGCTCGTCGATGATCAGCACCTTGTTCTCTTCGATCAGGTAGTTGACGTCGCGGCGGTAGAGCGCGTGGGCCTTGAGCGCCGTGTGGATGAAGTGCACCCAGTGCATCGACTCGGTGTCGTAGAGGTTCTTGAGCGTCAGCCGCTCCTCGACCTTGTCGACGCCCGACTCTGTGAGCGCGACGCTGTGGCCCTTCTCGTCGACGATGTAGTCCAGGTCCTTGATCAGGAACGGCACAACGGAGTTGGCGCGCAGGTAGCGCTCGTTGGAGGCCTCGGGCTGGCCTGAGATGATCAGCGGGGTGCGCGCCTCGTCGATCAAGATCGAGTCGACCTCATCGACGATGGCGAAGTGAAAGATCTTCTTCGCCTTTGGGTCGTTGGCGGTCGGCAGATAGCGGTGAACGTAGTCGTCGAGCGCGAACTTCATGTTGTCGCGCAGGTAGTCGAAGCCAAGCTCGTTGTTTTGGCCATAGGTGATGTCGGCGGCATAGGCGCGGCGCCGGCCGGTCTCGCCCGACGTCGTGGTGATGACACCTGTGGTCATGTCGAGGAAGCGGTAGATCTTGCCCATCCACTCGCAGTCCCGGGCGGCGAGGTAGTCGTTGACCGTGACGATGTGCACGCCTTTGCCCGTCAGCGCGTTGAGGTAGCCTGGCAGGGTCGATACCAGCGTCTTGCCCTCGCCGGTCTTCATCTCGACGACCATGCCCTTGTGCAGGCCATAGCCACCGATCATCTGGACGTCGTAGTGGCGCTGTCCCAGGGTGCGTGTCGCCGTCTCCCGCACCGTCGCGAAGGCCTCGGGCATCAGGTCGTCGAGCGGCTCGCCCTGGGCGAGGCGCTCGCGAAAGCGCGCGGTCTGGCCGCGCAGCTCGTCGTCACTAAAGGCCTGCATTTGGGGCTCAAATACGTTGATGCGATCGATAATCGGCCGGATGGCCTTGATCTCTCGCTCGTTCTTGGTCCCGAATGTCTTCTGGAGCAGCTTCTGCAGCATGGTGCGTCTTCTTCCGGCGTGCGAGCCAGCGGCCGGGGCGGAGGGGCGGATTGCGGTCGCCTCGGGGCGGACCAGGGCGGCCTGGGGATGCCAGCGCCAACTCGGTTGCCCCCCGGGTCGGAGGGCGGCGGACACTAGCAGAACGTCGACTGACACGATAGCTTGCGGCTCGGCGGCTGCAAGCCATGCGGGCGTGCATGCTGGAAAAACGTGGCAGCGAGCGCAGCTCCCTCCCCCCTCTCGCCCAGCGGCAGCGGAGACCAAGAATCCGATGGACGATCAGCCCCTGCGGCTCTCCAAACGCCTGTCTGAGCTTGGACTGTGCTCGCGGCGCGAGGCCGACACCTTCATCGCCGCTGGCCGGGTCCGTGTCGATGGCGTCGTTGTCGACGTGCTCGGGACCAAGGTGCTGCGCGCCCAGACGGTCGAGTTGGACGCAGCAGCACGCCGTGCCCAGGAGGCAAAGGCGACGGTGATCTACAACAAACCACTTGGGGTGGTGTCGGGACAGGCCGAAGACGGCTACACGGCCGCGATCGATCTGCTCACGGCGGACTGCCGCGACCCGCGCTGCAGCGCCGGGCCGTGGGGCAGGGGGCCACTGCCCAACGGCTGGCGCCGCGGTCTTGCGCCCGCCGGTCGCCTCGACATCGACTCGACCGGCTTGCTCGTGCTGACCGCCGATGGCAGGGTCGCGCGCCGCCTGATCGGCAGCCACCAGGTCGCTGACGAGCGCGCAGAGAAGGAGTACATCGTCCGCGTCCGTGGCGAACTCGACCGCCGTCGCCACGACCTCTTGCGACATGGCCTGGAGCTCGACGGCCGGCTCCTGGAGCGTGCCCGCATTGACATCCTCGAGCCGAGTCGTCTGCGCTTCGTCCTGCGCGAAGGCCGCAAGCGGCAGATTCGCCGGATGTGCGTCGCCGTCGGCCTCGACGTCCTCGCGCTGCGGCGGATCCGCATCGGCAACGTGCGCTTGGCCGACCTCGCGCCGGGGATGTGGCGGTTCCTCCGTAGTGACGAACAGTTCTGAGAATGAGGTCGCGCACGCCTGCACCCCGATCGACCCCGATCGCGCGCTGCCGTGCCCGCGTGGACTTGCGGCGTCTCCCGCTATCCCGGTACCTTGGTGCGACGAGCCCGGCGTGGTTCCTCCGGTGGTCTCAACGCCGCCTTCCCGCGCCGCCCGCGCCGAGCCCTGTGCACGCTGACGAGGACGAATATGTCGCGCCTTCATCGCTCCCTCCTCCTTCGCCCCCCCCTCCTTCGCTACCATCTCTGCGCCTCGTTCGCGGTCGTCGCCCTGGCAAGCGCATCGTTGTCCGGCTGCAGCCTGCTCAACCCCGATCCGGTTGATCCGCCGGATACCGGCACCGCGCCGCCGCCGAAGGACACCGCCGACACCGCCACCAAGGTCGACGTCGTCGACGCCAGCGGCCCCGACATCCAATTCGAGATCGACATCCCCAAAGTCGACACCGTCAAACCGCCCGACACCAAGGGCGACGCCGATTCTGTCACTTCCCCCGACGTCGACGTCGACGTCGTCGGCGCGGACGCGGCCGATGGCGACCCTGGTGATGCGGTCGCTGACCCGGACGGCGACGTCACCGCGGCAGAGACTCAAGAAGGGGACGTGCCTGACGAAGCGGACGGCGACAGCGGCATCGGGTCCGACAGCGACGACGCGGCCGACACCGAAGATGGCGGCGCCCCCGATACAAGCGGTCCGCCGGTGAGCTGCTTCCCCGGTGAGAAGCTCTGCGTGGGCGATCATTGGGCGCTTTGCAACGCGATTGGCGATGGCTACGCCGAGGGTCCGACTCTATGCGCCAACGGCGAGCACTGCGGCGGCTCGGGCAACTGCATCGCCAGCCTGTGCACGCCGAACGGCAAATGGTGCGAGGGCAACGAAATCATCGCCTGCGCCGGCAACGGCGGGACGGTGGGCAAGTTCGAGTCGTGTGCAGAGGGCAAGGCCTGCGTCGAGAACACCTACCTGATTCAGGCCGAGTGCAAGACGATCTTCTGTACGCCGGGCGAGAAAGGCTGCCTGGCGCTCTCGGGCAAGAGTCAGGCCGTGACCTGCAACGCCACCGGAACCGACTTCGACGGGATCGTCGACTGCACCGCCAAGGACATGGCCTGCGCGTTTGGCACCTGCGTGGGCGCGGTCTGCGGTGACGGCGTGATGAATCAGGTCACGGAGGAATGCGACGCGGGCTCGAACAACGGCAACCCGATCTTCGGCTGCGACCCGCAGTGCAAAAAGCTCGTCGCGGCCGGCTGCAAGGTTGACAGCGATTGCGCCGCCCTTCAGCTCGGCAAGTGCCAGGCGAGCTTCCAGTGCGTCGTCGGCGCATGTGTGCCCGTGGTCAAGGTCTCGGGCCCTTGCGATGACGACAACCTCTGCACGGTCAGCGACAAGTGCGTGCTCGGCAAGTGCAAAGGCGTGCCCGACGCCTGCGACGACGGCACCGCCTGTACTGAAGATACCTGCGCGCCCAAGACCGGCTGCGCCCACAAGGCGCTGGCGAAGACACCCTGCGACGACGGCAACCCGTGCACTGTTCAGGACTACTGTCAGAGCAGCAAGTGCGTGTCGGGCGTCAACGCGTGCGCCTGTTCGACCGACGCCGATTGCGCGCCCTACGACGACAACAACGCGTGCAACGGCAAGCTCGCGTGCGTCGGTGGCGGGACCAACAAGCACTGTCATGTCGAGGACAACTCGGAGGTCTTTTGCGACGCGAGCGGCGACGCCGCTTGCCAGAAGACCGCCTGTGATCCGACGACTGGCGAGTGTGCCGCCGGGCTGAAGATCAACGGTTCGCCCTGCAACGACGACAACAACTGTACGATCTTCGACCAATGCTGGAACGGTGGATGCATCGGCGACAGCGTCAACTGCGACGACGATTCGGTCTGCTCACTCGACTCTTGCGATCCAGTCCAGGGCTGCACTCACGTGCCCGCGTCGGCCGCCGATCAGGTGCCCTGCGACGACGGTGACCTCTGCACGTTTGGCGACAAATGCAGCTTCGGCAAGTGCCAGGGCGAGGTCTCGGCGGCGGGCTGCGACGACGGCAACCCATGCACCAGCGAGGACGTCTGCGCCGACGGCATCTGCGCCGGCAAGGCTTCGTGCGAGTGCACCGGCGACGCCGACTGCGCCGGCAAGGCCGTACCGACCGGCATGTGCAGCGCAAGCTGGGCGTGCATCGACAACCACTGCGCGGTGGCAGAGGGCAGCGCGGTGATCTGCTCGGGGGCCGCCGGTTCGCCGTGCCTCGCCAACGCATGCGTCGATGGCAAGTGCGAGCTCCAGCCGATCGCCGGCAGCGACGGCGCCCCCTGCGAGGACAGCAACGGCTGCACCAAGGACGACGTCTGCGACGAGGGCGCGTGCGTGGGCTTGAAGATCGTCTGCAACGACTCGAACTCTTGCACCGACGACGTCTGCGACCCTGACCTGGGTTGCGTGTTCGTGACCAACACGGCGCCTTGCAGCGACTCGGAGCCGTGCACCAAGGACGACACGTGCTTCCAGGGAGTGTGCAACTCCGGCGTCTATCAGTGCGACTGCTCGACCAACGAGGATTGCGCGAAGTACGACATCGAGGATCCGTGCGCAGGCAGCCACAAGTGCGTGTCCGCATCCGGCGTCAAGAAGTGCTTCTTCGACCCCGATACAGTGGGCTACAACGCCTGCGATGGCTCGAAGAACACGGCTTGTTTCGTCAACGCGTGCGTGGTCGATCCGACCAAGGGCCCGACAGCCTGGAAGTGCAGCGTGCTCAAGCCCGTGGTGCCGTGCGTCGACGGCAACCCGTGCACCATCAATGACACCTGCGGTGGCGGCGCTTGCAAGGGCGTCACGAACCCCTGCGACGACAAGAACCCGTGCAGCAAGGATGCCTGTGACCCCGAGCTGCTGCCATTTGGCTGCAGCCACAATGTCGCCTCCATGGAGGGGCTCGCGTGTGACGACGGCGATCCGTGCACCAAGGAGGATCTGTGCGCGAGCGGTGGCTGCGTCGGCGCGCTCGTGGACGCGGTCAAGGACTGCGACGACGGCAACACCTGCACCACCGAGTTCTGCAGTCCCTACTCGGGTGGTTGTGGCAACGCGCCGGTGCAGCTGCCGATCCCGTGCGAGGACGGCGACAAGTGCACGGCCCCCGACGCCTGCGACGGCAAGGGGGGCTGCACATCGGGTGGGCCGAAGGCCTGCGACGAGGGCGGCGCCTGCTACGAATATAGCTGCGAACCGGCGACCGGCTGCAAGAAGGACAGCCTGCCCATGAACGGCAAGGAATGCCCCTACGGCGACAAATGCTTCGAGGCCAACAAGTGCCAGAGCGGCACGTGCTCTGCTGGCAGCAAGAAGAGTTGCGACGACCAGAACGCATGCACCAAGGACAGCTGCGAACCGGTGAGCGGCTGCAAGTACATCGACGAGGTTGGGCCCTGCGATGACGGCGAGGTCTGCACCGATCAGGACGAGTGCATCGTCGGGGTGTGCAAGGGCGCCGCGATCGACTGCGATGACGTGAACATCTGCACGGCGGATGCCTGCGAGGCCGGCGTGGGTTGTGTCTACAGCAAGGCGGCCGGCTCGTGTGGCAGCTATGCCTCCTGCAACGACGAGCCGGTGCCGTTCTGTGTCTTCCAGGGCAGTCAGCACCTGGTCTTCAGCGAGCTGTACGTTGGTGTGCCCTGCGACCCGAGCGACGACTTCATCGAGCTGCACAATCCCAGCCCGCAGCAGCCCGACCTTGGCGACTACGTCGTCATGGCGCGGCCCGCTGCCAGCGAAGACAAGGCCGACTGGCAGGTGATCGCTACGCTGCCTGCTGGCACCAACATGAAGCCGTATGGCTACTTCCTGATCGGCGCGGCCGCCAAGGTCATCGGCGGCAAGTCGGTTGACCTCGTCAGCCCCGAGCTGGCCCTGAGCCCCACCGGAATGCAGCTGCGCATCTTTGACGTGCCGCACACATTGCAGCACGACCACGTCGCGTGGGGCGCCGGCGCCGCTGTGCCGTCAGGCGCACCGGCGGCGCCGTGGCCCTCTCAGAACTCGCTTGAGCGTCGGGCCGGCGCCAACGCCGATGCAACGACGATGGCCATTTGGCAATCGCAGTGGCTCGCAGGCAACGGTTGGGACACCGACGACAGCAGCAAGGACTTTGTCGTGCGCGTCGCGCCGGAGCCCCAGAGTCTCAACGCCGGCTGGTACGAGCCCGCGTGCGCAGGCACCTGCGGCTTCGCTAAGGCCTGTGACCTCGCCGGTCCCGGAGCCGACTCCTGCGCGATCGATACCCTCTGCCACGCGGGCTGCGCCGCCGGCGAAGTCTGCAGCGCGATCGCTGGCCAGTGCCTGCCCGACTCCAAGGGGCACGTCGTCCTCAGTGAACTCTTCCCGGGAACCGCCGCGGAGCCCAACAGCCAGTTCGTCGAGGTGCACAACCCCTCGAGCGATCCGGTCGACCTCGCCGGCGTGCAATTGCGCCTCAAGGGATTCACCGCCCTACCCAACGATCCCTGGCCGCAGACCGTCGTTCAGTTCCCCGCCGGCATGACCCTTGAGCCAGGCCGCTATGCGACGATCTGCAGCGCAGACTGGGCAAAGACCCACGGCGGCTGCGATCTGGTCGTCGATGGTGTCGGTTTGCAGGCTCTGGGTGGCGCGGTGCAGCTGTGGGATCCGCGCGTCGGCGCCGAACTCGACATGGTCGGTTGGGGATCCGCCAAGACCTCGTCGGGCACTACGGCGGCGACCCCGCCACCTGGCAAAGCCCTGCAGCGCAAGGCAACGGCTTCATCGGACGCGACGACGCTGGCACCCGCGGGGAGCGAGTACCTGCTCGGCAATGGTCGCGACAGCAACGCGGACAGCTCGGACTGGATCCTCATGGCCGCGCCCGAGCCGCAGTCGTACATGAGCCAAGTCTACGAGCCCGCGTGCAACGGGACCTGCCCGCTTGGCAAGGCGTGCAACTTCGCTCCGAAGGGCGCGAAGTGTGTGCTGACGGACTGCGGCGGTATCTGCAAGACCGGCGAGGTCTGCAGCCTGCTGACGGAGACCTGCTCCGATACGATCCTCATCAGCCAGGTTCGTATCCACGCCGACGACGGTCAGGGCGGCGCATTGATCAAAGAGGAGTTTGTCGAGCTCTACAATCCCGGCGCCCACGCCGTCGATCTCACCGGCACGAGCGACGACACGGGCAAGCCCATGAGCATGCTGTTGCAGCTCAAGAAGGGGAATCAAAGCTGGCAGTCGCAGATGCCATTCTTCCCGCCTGGCACGAGCATCCCGGCGCACGGCTTCCTCCTGGTCGTCAACGCCGCGTCTTCGCTGCAGCTCAAGGCCCAGGCGGACTTTGTCGGCTACACCTGGGACGCAGAATACGATGACGCCTGGCGCCTGGTGCGGTCGGACGCGCAGAAGTTCCCCAGCGGCAAGCTCCAGGCCGACCAGGTGGCCTGGCGCTACGCGAACTCAAGCGAGCCGAACTTCAACGCCGAGGGCAACAAGGGAGCGCCCAGCCCGACACCCGCCGAAGAGGGCAAGAAGCCTGATTCTGGCACAATGATTCGCAAGGACTCGCCGTGGCAGTGCGGGGTCAACATCGACGATCCGCTCGCTGGGGACTACTACGCAGGCCACAGTTGGGACACAAACGTCAACGCTGACGACTGGCTGTTGACCTCGAGCCCGCATCCGCGCAACAGCACGCACCCGCCGCAGAAGCCCTAGAATCCTGCAGCGACTGGGCGGATCGGTACCGCCACGCGTGCTCCACACTCACATGCCGTCTCAGACAGGTTCAGCGCGTCCGTCGCGTCGCCGAGGTCGCTGCCTTGATCCAGGCCCAGAACATCACAAAGGGATTCGGCGAGCGCACCCTCTTCGAGGGCCTCACCTGGCGCGTCGATCAAGGCGTGCGTTACGGTCTGGTCGGTCCCAACGGCGTCGGCAAGACCACGCTGCTGCGCATTCTGTGCGGCGAACTGGCCGCCGACGAGGGCACCGTCGTCCAGCCCAAGGGCACCCGAATCGGCTACCTGCCCCAGGAGGTAGATCCGTTCGTGGAAGGGTCGGTGGTCGAGGTCGTGCTCGACGGCGTCCCCGGCTGGCGCGACGCCCACGCGCAGCTGGCCGCTCTCCATCTGCAGATGGCGGAGGATCCGGCCTGGGCGGCGTCTGATGTAGCGATGACCCAGCTCGCCCGGGCGACAGAGGCCTACGATCTGCTTGGTGGCGACGCCCTTGAGGCTCGGGCGCGGACCGCCCTGGGGGGCCTGGGATTTCGCAACGAAGCGATGGAGGCGCCCGCTGCGCGGCTATCCGGTGGCTGGCAGATGCGCGCCGCGTTGGCACGCTTGCTGGCGATGGAGCCCGACATCCTGCTGCTCGACGAGCCGACCAACCACCTCGACTTCGAGACGCTCGCCTGGTTCGAGGACGTGCTCGATCACTACCCGGGCGCGGTGGTCGCGGTCAGTCATGACCGCTATTTCCTCGACAGGGTCCCCGACCGCATCGCCGAGCTGCGTGCCGATGGCATCCGCGAGTATCTCGGCGGCTACGAGCGCTGGATCGAGGGGCGCGACGCCCGCGTCGAGCAGCAAAAGGCCGAGCAGCGCCGTGTCGACCGCAAACGTGCGCATCTCGAAAGTTTCGTTGAGCGATTCCGCGCCAAAGCGAGCAAGGCGCGGCAGGCTCAGTCGCGGATCAAGCAGCTCGCCCGCCTCGAACATGTCGCCGTCGACGAGGAGCAGGGCCGCATTCAGCTGGTCTTTCCCAAGGTCGGTCGTGTGCCCAGCGAGGTGATGGCGAGCGAACATGTCGTCAAGCGCTACGGCGATACGCAGGTCTACGATGACCTGAGCCTGGTCGTCTGGCGCAAACAGCGCATCGCGCTCGTTGGACCCAACGGCGCTGGCAAGTCGACCTTGCTGCGGATCCTCGCGGGCGCCACCGACATCCAGGGCGGGACGGTGCGTCGCGCCGCAGGTGTGCGCATCGAGTATTTCGCGCAGCACCAACTTGAGACCCTCGACGCGCGTCTGTCGGTCTACGAGGAGGCGCGTCGCGCGGCGGCCGACACCAGCGTGACGATGGTTCGGTCTGTACTCGGGGCCTTGTCGTTCAGTGGCGACAGCGTCGACAAGCGTGTGAACGTGCTCAGCGGCGGAGAGAAGGCGCGCCTGGCGCTGGCCAAGATGATCCTGCGCGCCCCCGAGGTGCTGCTGCTCGACGAGCCGACCAACCATCTCGACCTGCTCAGCCGCGAGGTGCTCGAGCAGGCGCTGGCGGAATTTGGCGGTACCGTGGTCCTGGTCAGCCACGATCGCTGGTTCGTCAACGCGGTGGCGACCCACGTCCTCGAGGTCGAGCCCGGCGGTCGGACGACATTGTACGCGGGCGACTACGACGCCTGGCTCTACCACAAGAGCGGCGGCGACCCGGCGCTCGTCGAAAAGCTCTTGCGTGGCGAGGACCCAAGAGATCTCAGCGGCGCGTCGGGTCCCAGCAAGGGCGATATGTCCGTCGCGGCCATCGCCGCACCTCGCGACGACGCCGAGCCGGCGGCCCGCGACGATGACAAGGCCCGTCGGCGCCAGCAGGCGGAGCGCCGCAACCAGCTGTACCGTCTCGCGAAGCCCCTGCGGTCCCAGATCGCGGCGTTTGAGGCTGAGATCGAGAAGGGCGAGGCAAGGCTCGCTATCTTGGAGGTGGCGCAGGCCGATCCTTCGCTCTACGCCGACGGCGAAGCCGTGCGCAAAGTGCTCGAGGAACACGGCAGGCTGCGCCTCCAGGTCAACGCGGCGCTTGCGGGCTGGGAGGCGGCGACGGTCGAGCTTGAAGCTGTCGAAAGCGAGGCGGCCGGGTAGGGCGCTGCTCAGCTCAACTCAGCGCAGCCTGGCTTGGCGCAGCCTGGCTTGGCGCAGCTTGGCTTGGCGCAGCCTGGCTTGGCGCAGATCAGCTCAGATCAGCTCAGCGCGCGCGAGCGGCGGCGGCCGGCGATGGCGGCGAGCGCCAGCGCGGCGAGGAGAAGCGCGGCCAGGCCGTCTGTCTTGCCGCTGCCGTGCGTGCCCGTTGAGCAGCCGCTGGCGGGCGGCGGCGCTGCGGACGAACCGCCACAGCCCACCGACAGCGCGTTGGCCAGGACCCGCGATTGGCCGTCTTGTTCGGCGAAGACGCTGTACATGCCTGCCCCCAGGCCTTTGGGCGCGAGCGCGGTCGCTTTGGTCGGTGACTGCACGGTCACACCGGGTAGAGTCGTCTCGCCGATCTTGAGGACCAGGCCATCCGCAAACCCGGTCCCGTAGACGGTCAGCTCGGTGTCCTGGGCGGCCGACACGCATGCGGGCAGCACGTCGTCGAGAGCGAACGGGCCCGAGCTGACCTCGGCCGTCGTGTCCGGCGTCGTCACCTCGGGGCCGGCGCCGGCGTCGACGATGTCCGGCTCGGGGGCTTCCAGCGTAAACGCGTCTTGCTTGTAGGCGACCTGCCCGTTGGGGTTCTCGACGATCACCGTGTAGACGCCCGCCACGACGTCAGGTAGCACCGTCGCGCTGATCTTGGTGGCGAGAACCTGCTCGACCGAGCACTTGTTGCCGCCGACTTTGACCACCGCGCCGGCCTCGAAGCCGCCGCCGATGATCTCGATCGCGTTGATTTTGCCCGCCGTCCCGCTCGCTGGTGTGACCAGGTCGATCACCGGCTTGACCGGCTGTGTGCCTTGGTCGGGCGGCGGCAGGTCCGGCTCCCCGGCATCGACCATCGCGGACGTGTCGCTGCTGCCGGCGTCCGCCTCGGCGGTGTCGGTACCGCCCGCGTCGACAATTGGCTTGGCGTTCGACGTCTTGACGCTCATCCGCAAGACGAAATCGCCCTTCATATCAAGGCCGTCCTTCTTGACGTCCTCGACGAACATCCAGGTCTTCGTGCCCGAGCATTCGCCCAGGGGTGTGAAGATGTGGATGACGTTGACCTTGGCCGTCGTCGCGGTGTCCGTTAGCGCCGCCAGGGCTGAGCAGCCGCAGCCGATCTCGATGCCCATCTCGGCGATCTTGGCGCAGTCGATCTTGCCCCACGCCTCCATCATGTCCTTGGCGTCCTCGATGTAGCGGATCACCACGCGGATGTTGCCGCTCTTGATCTCGGGGGGGTGGTTCTCTGGCTTGCTCCAGTCGAACTGGAAGATCATCGCGGTGTTGCCTTGGATCGGCATCCCCGGCTGGGCGGTCATCGGGTTGAGAAAGTCGGCTGTGCCAATCGTCCACAGCGGCTGTGACGAGCTTGGAGCCGCTGCGTTGGAGTCGTCATTCCAGATCTCGATCACCGCGTTCATCTGCGACTTGCCGGTGGCGTTCGGCGGCGAAGCCATGACCAGCTCGACGCTGTGGATTTCGATCGGGTAGTCCGCCGCTTCTGGCTTGTAGATCTGGCCAAAGGCCTCGCCGCCGATGAAGCCCGGATGGGCACCCATCGGGTGTTTCGCCATCCCGTCGGCGAGCTCGTTCATGTCGGCGGGCAGGTCGTCATACTTCCAGATCTCCGTGCCCTCGCCTGCGAATCCAGGCGTGGTGATGCCAAGGATAGACACTGTGATGAACACGGTGATCAGGGTCAGGCTTGGCGCGAGGATCAGGGCGAGGCGGGGCGTGGTCGGGCGGACTGTTTGCTTCATCCGTCGGCTCCATCGGCTCTGTGCGGCGCGGCGCAGGTTCAAGGTCACCCAGAATACGCGGGCCCGGCGCGGAACGCGAGCGCGCCTTCCTTCTTCCGCTTGACCCTCGCCGGTGGCAACGCGCACCCTTCAGGCTTCGCCGCTCCTGGCGTCGGCCTGCGATGCCGGGGCCGCGACACCGATCCAGCACCCACCATGGCATTGCACCGTTTCAGCGACATCGTCGGCCACCATCTCCAGCGCGACCTCCTCGTGCGCACGGCGGCGGGCGGCCAGGTCGCGCACGCTTGGTTGTTCGAGGGAGCCAACGGGATCGGCAAGCTCGCTGTCGCCTGGGCATTTGCCGCCCGCCTCGCGTGCCTGGCGCCGGGTCCGGAGGGTGACGCCTGTGGCAAATGCCGTTCATGCAATGCGCTCGAGCGTGGCGAACACCCAGACATCGCGCTCCTTGTTCGTCAGAAGGCGTCGATCCTCATCGATCAGGTGCGCGAGGCCACAGGGCGTCTGCGCTACGACCCGGTCGTCGGTCGGGCCAAGGTCCTGATCGTCGACGACGCCGATCTGCTGCGCGAAGAGGCCGCCAACGCCCTGCTCAAGACACTGGAAGAGCCGGCCTCGCGGACCTTCTTCGTGCTCGTCAGCGGCCGACCACAGCGGGTTCTTGGGACCATCGTCTCACGCTGCCAACGCCTGCGATTTTCGCCGCTCTCTCCCGACGATATTGTCACCCTGCTCGCCGCCGAAGGCCACGATCGGACATCCGCTGGCATCGCAGCTGCGCTGTGCGGTGGCAGCTTGCACGCCGCTCGGGCGCTGTGCGATGCGCGGCGGCTCGAGGTCATTGATCTGATCTGCCGCTTCGCGTTGGGCCTGGGCAACCGGCCCTCAAGCGCCGCCGCTGCCTTTGTGGAGGAGCTGTCCGAGCGCATCGCTGGCCTCGAACCGATCGAGACGCCTCAGGAAGAACCGATCGCCGATGCGCCGACCGCTTCGGTCGCCGAAGCCCGCGCCCTGGCGCGTGGCGACGCCGCCATCGCGCCCATCAAGCGCAAGTCCGTCAACAAATCCATCAAAGAAGCCGCCGCCGCGCGCACAAAGGGCCTGGACCGTGATGGCCTGGCGTGGGCCGTCGATGCCCTGCGCGCCATCCTCCGCGACGCCATGCTGATCGGCGCTGGCGTCGACCCTTCCCGCCTGCCGCACGTGCGCTACCGCGACCAGCTCGAGAAGCTCGCTGCGCGCGTCGACGGCGGCGCCCTGTGCGACGTTATCGACTCGTGCCAGGCGATGGACGACCGCATGGTGATCAACCCCAACCCACGCCTCGCCCTCGAAGCGCTGCTCGTCAGCGCGGGTGACAGGCTGACGCCGCCGCGGCGGCTGCGCGACAATTCCACGGGAGCCCCACGATGAAGCTGACCCACAAATGGCCGTCCATCTCGTCGCTGACTGGTGCGCTCGGACTGTTGGCTCTGGTCGCGTGCAGCACCCCTCCTGGGGGGGACAACTCCAGCAACGCGACGGGCGGAGGTGGCCTCGACGGCGCGAACCTCGGCGATGGCTCGGAGGGCGACGGCACCGCGACCGCCGCCGACGGCGCTCTGACGGACGGAAGCGCCGGCAGCGACGGCACCGCCGGGGGCGCGTGCAATGACGGCGAATCGGCCTGCCAGACAGCCACGGTGGTCAAGGTCTGCGTGGGTGGCAAGTGGATCTTCGACGACAAATGCGCGACGCCCAAGATCTGCAAGGACGGCGCCTGTGCAGAGGTCGCCGACTGCACCCCCGGCGAGAGCGGCGGCTGCGCCGGCTACGCGCTGGAGAGCGTGTGCAGCGACGATGGCACCGCCTGGCTGGACAAGCCATGCCCGCTCGGAGAGCTCTGCGCGGCCGGCAAGTGTCGCGTCACCCAGTGTGTGCCCGGCATCGCAGAGTGCCTCAAAGACAACACCTTCCACGTCTGCCTCGACGACGGTTCGGACCACGGCCCCGAGCAGAGCTGCAAGACGGGCGCGACGTGTCTGGGCGGCAAGTGCGTGAGCCTGTGCGAGCAGAACCTGAAGTTCGTCTCGAACGTCGGCTGCGAGTACTGGTCGGCCGACCTCGACAACGCCGACGACGACTTCGGCTCGATCGCTGGCGGCGAAAACCCGATGCACGTGCCGCACAGCGTCGTCATCTCGAACCCCGGTATCTACGACGCCGAGATCACCTTCACGGTGCCTGCACCATACAAACTGAGCATCGGCTCCAACGTCGTGCCCGCGGGCAAGTCGATCGAGTTCAAGATGCCGGAGATGAACGTCGACGGTGACTCGATCTCGAAGAAGGGCATCCACGTCGAGTCGACCCAGCCGGTGGTCGCCTACCAGTTCAACCCCTTCAACGCCGACAAGGCCTTCTCGAACGATGGCTCGTTGCTGATCCCCCACAACGCGCTGGGCACGGAGTACTACGCCATCACCATGCCATCGCGGCCGGACTTTGCCATCCCGGGCATGCCGGCAATGCCGAGCCAAAATGGCTACTTCACCGTGCTCGCCACCCGTCCGGGGACGACCAAGGTGACCGTGACGCTGTCGGGCAATGGCTACGTCGCCAAGGCGCCGGGTACGGGCTTGCAGCTCAGCCCCAAGCAGACGGCGGTCTTTAGCCTCGAGCAGAGCGAGGTGCTCAACCTGGAGTGCATGCCGTTGTTGTCGACCAACCTGCCCAACCTCAGCGGCACCCACATCGTCGCTGACAAGCCCGTCGCGGTCTTCTCGGGTCACGAGGAGCTGGTACTCGGCTACCCAGATGGCCCCGAGGACTCCTGTTGTGCCGAACACGTCGAAGAGCAGCTGCTGCCCGTGAAGGCCTGGGGCCATGCCGCCCTGTGCCCGAAGACCAAGCCGCGGGGCAGCGAGCCCGACATGTGGATCGTGATGGCCGGCCCCGCCGGCGCGAACATCACGACGATCCCGCCGATCCCGGGGCTCGACGGCGCCAAGCTCACCGCCGGCCAGTACAAGGAGGTCTGGACTCCACTGAGCTTCATGGTCAAGTCAGACGCGCCCATTCAGGTCGGCCAGTACATCGTCAGCCAAGAGCAGACCGACGACTGGATCGGCGACCCGACCTTCATCATCCACGCCCCGACCAACCAGTTCCGCCAGGATTACTTCATCCTTACCCCCAAGGGCTACTCTGAGAACTACGCGTCGGTCGTCCGGCCCGTCGGCAGCAAGTCGACCCTCGACGGCGCCGCGATCCCAGACGGCGGCTTCGTGACCTTCGGCGACGGCACCTGGGAGCTCGGCTACGTCTCCCTGGCGATCGGCGACCACACGATCGAGGGGGATCAGAGCTTCGGCCTGACCTTGTACGGCTACGGGCCCGCCACGGCATATGGATATCCGGGCGGCATGAATCTGCAGTAGGAGAGCGCGTAGCGAGGCGCGTTGGTCGGCGCGGCTCGCGCAACGCTTCGCGCGCCGCCCCGGGCTCGCGCCAATGAAGCCGCGGTCACTGCAGGAAGAGGAAATCCTCGGCCTCGGTCATGCCAAGCTCTGTCAGCTCTGTGCGTAGCTCGTCGCGGCCGCCCGCGCGACCGATGGCGACCAAGGTGGGGACGCGCCGATACCGGCCCAACTCGACGTGCGAGACGACGTCCACGTCGCCGCGGATTCGCTGGCCGATGCGACCGTCGTGCACGTCGAAAGCCCGCAGGACCGCCACGCCGACGCTGCGCAGCCGATCGATCCAGCGCTTGGCGTCGCGACCGGCGCCGCAGATCTGGACGCCCTTGATCGCCCGCGGCTCCAACCACGTGCGCCGCAAGTGATTGAGCTTCAAAGGCGCGAACGCGCTCGCGGCGTAGCGCGGATCGACGCGCGTCGCGCGACCGGGCCGGTCCTGCCACAGAAAGAGCTTCTCATCGACCTTGTGCACGCGTGCGCCGGCCTCGATCAGTCGCAGCCAAAGGTCGTAGTCCTCCGGAAAGGGACCGTCCCGGTAGCCGCCGACCTGTTCGACGAACGCGCGCGCTACCAGAACCGTCGGGTGGCACAAGGGCGACTCAATCAGGCGTCCGCGCCAGTGGTCGGAAGGGGTTCGCATGCTGTCGAGCCAACGGCAGTAGCGGACGATCCCCTCACCCGGAGCGTCTTGTGCATCGCTGGCCGGCGGCGCATGGTCTCGGAATGGTTCGATGAGGCAGGAGATTACGTCGCGGTCATCGGCGCCCAGCTCCTGCCAGCGCGCGACCTGAATGTCGATCCGGCCGGGCAGAGAGACGTCGTCGCAGTCCATGCGAGCCAGCAGGCGGCCTCGACTCATGGAGACGCCGCAGCGCAAGGCGGCGACGAGCCCGTCCGCTGGCCGGCGGATGACCCGAATTCGGACGTCTTGTTCGCTCAGCGCCGTCGCGATCCTGGCGCTCTCGTCGCGTGAACCATCGTCCACCACGATCAGCTCGGCTGGCGTCTCGCACGCGAGGACCGACGTACAAGCGCGCGCCAGCCAGGCGGCACCGTCGCGCACCGGCAATACGATGGAGACGACGGGGGCGCCACAGGATGGTCGCGCGACACGGCGGGGCACCATGGGGCGGACCGTCACGTCGTCGCTGCGTTGCCGCCCCGCTGGAAGAGGCCGCGCTGCATGTCGAGCGCAAGCAGCCGACAGTTTTCGTAGCGCTCGTCGGGGCGCTTCGCCATGCACCGCATGATGACGTCGATGACCGCTTGCGGCATGTCCGGGTTGAACTGTCGCGGGTCGGGGACCGGCTCAAGGGCGTGCGCGACAAAGACGTTCTCGGTGTAGGGCAGCCGGCCGGTGAACATGCGGAAGATGATGACCCCGACGGCGTAGATGTCGGCCCGGTGGTCGACCTCGGAACCATCGAACTGCTCCGGTGCCATGTAGAACGGTGTGCCGGCGAGGACCGAGTTCTCTCCGAATCCGTCGTCGAGCGCCCGCGACAGACCGAAATCGAGCAGCTTCACGGTGCCGTCTTTGGCGATCAGGATGTTGTCCGGTTTGATGTCGCGGTGGATCAGCCCGGCCCCATGCGCATGGTCGAGGGCGGCAGACAGCTGCTCGATCGCCGACATGATGAAGATCGGATCGCGCACCGGCTCGCCCCGCCCGAGGAAGTTGGTCAGCGGATGACCCTCGACGTACTCCATGCAGTAGAACAACACCCCATCGATGTTGCCCATGTCGTAGATGTGGACGATGTTGTTGTGGTTGAGGCTCGCTGAGATCTTCACTTCGCGCAGGAAGTAGCGGCGTGCCACCTCCGACGGCATCGCGCCGTCGATCATGAACTTCAGCACCACCTCTCGGTCGAGGCGCTTGTCGGTCGCGCGGAAGACGACGCCGTTGCCTCCCTGGCCGAGCCGCTCCAGCCCGCCATAGCGTTCGGCGAGCTGGACCGGGACGCCGTTGGGCCAACCCTCGGGGATCGCTTCGGGCAAGTCGCCCTCGCCGGCCTCGGCGGGCGCACCGCTGCGCTCGACGTAGGCGACGGTCGATTCGTCGCTAAAGGTCTCCGTGTGCTCGGCCTCTTGACCAGCCGCGACACGGTCGAGGCCCAAACTCGCTCGCTGACCCTGGCCGAACTCCGGCGCTGGCGATTCCAGATTCATCTCAGCGAACCCCTGGCGCATCTCGGCAATCCACGCCTCCAGCTCTGGGTCGTCCGCGCCGTAGCGGTCGATGTGATCGAGCACCGAGAGCCCGCGGCGAGGCATCTCGAGGGTCGTGA
>CALGHC010000287.1 GCA_937915965.1 uncultured Myxococcales bacterium | reverse complement strand
ACGTGGGCGACGTGGGCGACGTGGGCGACGCGGGCGACGCGGGCGACGCGGGCGACGCGGGCGACGCGGGCGAACCTGCTGTCCGCCAGGCAAGCACCGTCGTGCCTTCTCTTCTCATCCGCGTCGTCCGACTGACGGTGGCTGGGCGGTGAGCACCGTATCGGGATCGTCATCACGGGGAGTGAACTCGTCCCAGCCAAAGCGCCCCGGGTACTCGCGCCACGGCCCCTCGCAGTGCTGTGCCCACGTGCAGGTCTCGCAGGGAGGGCCGCGCAGCTTGCCTTCGTTCCACCGGTACTCTGCGTAGCTCTGGATCTCGCGCTGGCCGTCGACGATCGCCGTGTGTGGCATGATCCGCTCGGCGACGAATCGCTCCATGCCGATCATCATGCAGAAGGGGACGGCCTCGGTCATCATGCGGATGCCGGCGCGCTCGCCGATCTTCAAGGCCTCGTGCAGCCAGGGTCGCAGCTCGCTGTAGCGGGGCACGACGCGCTCAAAGTGCTCCTCGGCTGAGCCCAGCGCGTGCACAAACGCGAACTGCGCTTGAGGAATGCCGAGCTGGCCAAAGAGCGTCGTCATCGCGGGCAGTTGTTTGTAGTTCTGCTCGACGATGACGGTGTTGAGGATCACCGGCATGCCCCGCTTGCGCGCGTTGATGATCCCCTTGAGGGTCTGGCGGAAGGCGCCCTTTGCCTGGGTGAGGGTGTCGTGGGTCGCCGCGTCGGAACCATGCAGCGCCGGCGCGAACTCGGTCGCGCCCGCCTCGATGAGGGCGTCGAGGAACGGCATGTAGCTCATCCGCCTGCCGTTGGTCTGGATCTGGATCGAGCGGTAGCCGGCCTTCTTCGCGAAGCGGACCATCTCGATCAGGTCCTCGCGCAGGCTGACCTCGCCGCCCGTGAAGACAACGGCCTCGCAGGTGGCGCGCTTCTCAAGCAGGACCTTCTCCAGCTCTTCGGTAGTCTTGTCCGGCATGTGCTCGCGCTTGCGGCCCTGGACGCAGAAGATGCAGCGGTTGTTGCACTGGAAGGAGAACTTCAGATCAAGCCGATTCGTCATGCAGCACCTTGGTGGCCGGAAAAGGATGGCAGTTGGATGTCCGGGATCGTGCGCGGCTCGACCACGTTTCGTGCGCGGACAGGTGGCAGACAGAGGCGGCGGTTCGGCGAGCGCGAGCGCCAAACGCCGTGATGGTAGCCGTTCGTCCGAGGGGCGACAAACGACCGACCGGTTCGGCTGTGGCGGATCAGGTCAGCCGCTCGCCATGAGGCCCGCGCGTATTTCGCGCCGCCGCGCCCGCTGCCGACCCGGTCAGCGCGAATGCGGTGTACCTTGACGCCGGCGTGCCTTCAATGGGAGGCAGGCGAGTCGGCGGCGCGTCCGTCACCCACTCGCGTTCGCCCAACCTGGAGCCCCTATGTCACAGCCGTCACAGCCGTCACAGCCGTCACAACGCCGCACGATCATCGAGCCCTTCCGCATCAAGTCGGTCGAGCCGCTCGCCCTGACGACCCGCCCGCAGCGTGAGGGTTTTTTGGCCGCCGCGCGCTACAACCCCTTCCTGCTGCGCGCCGATCAGGTGCTGATCGATCTGCTGACGGACTCTGGAACCGGCGCGATGAGCGCGGCGCAGTGGGCGGCGATCATGCTCGGCGACGAGAGCTACGCCGGCTCGCGCTCGTTCTTCCATCTCGAGACCAAGGTGCGCGAGCTCACCGGCAAGAAGCACGTCATCCCCACCCACCAGGGGCGCGCGGCGGAGCACATCCTCTTCCAGGTCGTCAACCGCGAGGGCATGGTCGTGCCGGCCAACAGCCACTTCGACACGACCCGCGCCAACTGCGAGGTGCTCGGCGGTCTCGCCCTCGATCTGCTGCCGCTGGCTTCGCTCGATCCGAGCGACAACGGCCTCTTCAAGGGCGACATCGACATCGAGAAGCTCGAACGGGTTCTCGTCGAGTACGGGGACCGTGTGCCTTTCGTGCTCATGACCGTGACGAACAACAAGGCCGGCGGCCAGCCCGTCAGCCTCGCCAACCTGCACGCTGTGCGCGCGCTGTGCGACCGATTCGGCTTGCCGCTCTACCTCGACGCCGCCCGCTTCGCCGAGAATGCCTGGCTGATCAAGGAGCGCGAGGTCGGCCAGGGAGAACGAACCGCCCGCGACATCGCCCACGAGATGTTTGCCTTGTGCGACGGATTCACCCTCTCGGCGAAGAAGGACGGTCTCGTCAACATCGGCGGCCTGCTGTGCATCGACAACGACGACTGGGCCGACACGGCGCGCTCGATGCTGATCCTCACGGAGGGCTTCCCGACCTATGGCGGCCTCGCCGGTCGTGACCTCGAGGCGCTCGCGGTGGGCCTCGAGGAGATCCTCGACGAGGACTACCTGCGCTACCGGATCGCATCGATCCGCTACCTCTTCGAGAAGCTCGACGCCATCGGAGTGCCGATGATGCGTCCTCCTGGCGGTCACGCCGTCTTCATCGACGCGGGCGCTTTCTACCCGCACATCCCCGCATGGCAGTACCCCGGTATGGCGCTCACGAACGAGCTGTACCTCGAGGGCGGCGTTCGCGCGGTTGAGATCGGCACGGTGATGTTTGGGCACCCGGACCCCGCCGGCGGCCACGACCATTGCGCCGACCTTGAGCTCGTCCGCCTCGCCTTTCCACGGCGCACCTACACCCAGAGCCACGTTGATTACCTCGTTGAGGTCATCGAGTCGGTCTGGCAGCGGCGCGAATTCGCGCGCGGCTACCGCATCACCAGCCAAAAGCAGGTCTTGCGGGCGTTCACGGCTCAGTTCGACCAGGTGTAGGAGCGTGCGGGGAGACCTGTCGTCGTTGCTGCTGGCTCGGATCGCGTCGGATCAAGTTCGGCGAAGCCGCGCGCGCAACCACCGGTCGACACGAAAGTGGCGCAGGTTGCCCGGCATGTGCGAGCTGACGCCGGTGACGAAGCAAGCGATCAGCAGCAGCCACAGGCCGGCCCCGTACGAGAGCGCGGGCAGGGTGAGGAGCGCGCCCACCTTGGCGAGGATCACGACGCCGCGCACTTCGAGAAACCACCACTCGCTCTGCAGAAAGAAGAGAGCGCACAGGGCGACGCCGCTCGACACCGCCAGCGCCCAGGCCAGCGGCTGTGCCGCCTGCGGGGCCCCGATCCACCATGCCCCGATGACCATCGCGATGGCTGGGATGTGGATCGAGCGAACCACGACCCGCGCTGCGCGCAGGGCCGGTGGCGTGCGTCGCAACGTCGCCACCAAAGGCGCGGCCGTGGCCTCGGCCTCGGCCGCGGCTACAGCGCCGTTCACTGCCTTGTCTCCACCAGGCTTGTCTCCACCAGGCTTGTCTCCACCAGGGCCTGCCGTTCGGCGGCTGCCAGCGCTCACAGCGTCGTCTCTTCCTGCACGAAGTAATCCTGCTGGCGGGGCGTCGCCCAGCGCTTGTACAGCTCGAGCTCGAACGGGTCGGCGCGGTGGATGCGGGTCATGAGCAGGTCGAGGATGCCCATGTGTTTCTCGCACCACGTCGAGTCCGCCATTCGGCCCTGGATGCTGCCCTGCTCGGTATAGTTGTGCACCGGGCAGATGCCGCACCACGGTTTGTAGGCACAGGACGCGCAACCGGGCTGACCGTCGAGCGTCGAGGCGAGCGTCATGGCGCGCACAGTGGGGCTCGACAGCACGGAGCGGTAGCTATCCTTGCCGCAGGTGCCGATCTCGAAGGTGTCGTCGCCCGAATGGTCGAGCATCCTGCCTTCGTCACAGGTGAACATGCGGCCGTCGTGGTTGTAGGCGATCTGGCCGATGCCGGCCTGCACGAACGCCAGCCGGTAGTCGGAGTCACCCGCC
>CALGHC010000286.1 GCA_937915965.1 uncultured Myxococcales bacterium | reverse complement strand
AGACCGAATTCGCGTTGCCGTTGGCCTCCTGCGGGCCGCAACCGACGACCGCTGTCAAGTACGCAAGCCCGACGACAGCTACGGCAAGCTGGCTGCGGCGGTCTCGGATGGCGGGCGAGCGGCAGGTCGACATGGCCGGCTCCTGGTTGGCTGGGCCGTGCGCGGCCAAACGCTTTGGCAGCAGGGACTTGGCCCCGTGGTCGTCAGCGAAGGCAGACCGGATGATACGCTTTGAGACCCCTGTGTCACAAACAAACAGCAAAGTTGGGTCGCAAACAAACAGCAAAGCGCGATCTGCGGCGACCGCCGATCGCGCTTGTGCGTTCCTGGGCCCCGTCTTTCGTTGTGGGCCCCCGCTGTGCGTCGTGGCCTCTCCCCCGGCGTGGTGCCGCCTTGGTCCCGCCGTTCGAACCGAGGTCTTGGTGCGCGCCAGCGCGTCGGTCGCCGCCCGCCTCCACGTAGCCCACGTCGCCGTCCCAGCGAGCTCGTCGGCTTGCGGTCGCGTGCGCCGTGATCTAGTACCATGCGCTTGGCATGCCGCCGGCGTCGATCAGTCGAAGCGGCGGCAGCCAGTCGCAGCGCGGCGCTTGCGCCCAAGCCGACGCGCACGGCCCAAGGAGCCCGCCGATGTTGCCGCCGCGCCTTAAAGCCATCCGCCGTATCGCGCTCGTTCTTCGAGGGCGCGGACTTGTCTTTTCATTCAGCCGTATCGCCCCCGTTGTCGCCCTTGCCGTCGCCCTCGCGGGCGCCGCCATCGTCACTAGCGCGTGTTCTGATCCGGCCGGCGAGAGCTCCAACGCTGGTGACACGTCGCCCGCGAGTGACGCCGCCGGGGTCGACGCCATCGTCAAAGACACCTTCTTCAACAACTGGAACCAGGGCTACACCCTGCGCATGCGTTTTCACGGCGGTCCGGCAGACGGCGTCGAGATCGATCTCGAACGGGATCTATTTGGCAATCAGACCGTTTTTGCTTTCGGCTCGACCCACCTCGCGCCGCCCGCCCTCGCCCTGAGCGTTCAGGAGAGCATCCAATATCCGGCCGGTGGAACGACCGTCCCGCTCGAGATTGTCTTCAACTTTGGCCTGCTGATCGGCAACGCCGAGTACGACGCCCACACGACCAAGACGGCCGACTACCCGTTCTCGTGTACCCCGCCGATGGTCAAGATCTTCTTCAAGGGCTTCTGGTACAAGTCGACCTGTCCCGATCTCGCCGGTCACATCGACGTGACCGATCACACCACCGAGCAGGGTGGGCGTTTCGCCGGGACCGTTCAGGGGACCTTGCACGCCTGGTTTCCAAAGATCAGCCAGGCCGAAGCGGACGACTGCAACCCCGAACACACCGCGCTGACCTGCCAGGTCAAGGAACCCGACTGGACGGTCGATGTGGACGGATATTTCGGCTTCGAACTTCCGCCGAAGGATGGCAAGGATTAGGCCGCGACTGCCGCCTCGTCCGCCGCCTTGTCTGCCGCTTCGTCTGGCGGCCGCACAGGCGCCGTCGCCGTCCTGGCACCGGCACGGACGTCGTGTCGTCGTCGCGAGCGAGCCTGACGGCCGTCCCTTGGCCCTGCACGTGGTCACAGTGGGCGATGGCCCCGATCTCGTGCTGCTGCCCGGCTACCTGCAGTCGTCGTGGTCGTGGCGGCACAACCTCGTCGCCCTCGCGGGTCGTTTCCGGGTGCACGCGGTGTGCCTGCCGGGCTTTGGCTGGTCGGATCGACCGCAGAACGTCGAGTATCGCCTCGACGACCAGCTCCGCCGCTTGCTTGGCTGCCTCGACGCGCTCGGTATCGGTCGCTTCGATCTGATCGGCCACTCGCTGGGAGGCTCCTTGGCGCTGCGCCTCTGCTTGACGCATCCCGAACGGGTCGGTCGTCTGGTTCTGGTCAGCCCGGCCGTCTCCGGTCTGTACCCGATGGCGCTGATCGCAGCCCTGCAACACCCTCGCTGGGCGCCGCTCCTGGCCTTGCCCGGCGTCCCGCATGGTCTGTGGGCTGGGCTACAGCACATCGCCTATCGCGGCGCAACGATCGACGCGGACTACATGGATCGCTTTCTGCTGCCGTTGCACGATCCGGGCGGTCGCCGTGCGGCGCTGGCCATCGCCCGCGCCTACAACGCCGATCTCGCCGCCAACGATCGCCTGATCGCGGCGGTGCGGCCGTTGCCGCCCGCGCTCGCCGCGCGGGTCGCGATACTCCATGGCGATCACGACCTCCTCGTGCCGTCGCGCGCAGTCGCCCGGCTGGCCTCGCGGTTGCCGGTCGTGCGCCGCTTTCGCTTCGCCGCCAGCGGCCACTGTCCGATGGAAGAGGAGCCGGGCCGCTTCAACCGCGTTGTTCTCGAACATCTCGACGAGTCGACGCGGGCTTGAATCGCGATCGCGCGTGTTGTCGGCGTCGCTGTGCCAGGTCGCATCGCCATCGCCCCGACGGTTGCGCCCGCGAAGAAGCGACGGCACTCTCGCGTTCACGGAGGCAGGGGCGGTCATTTCATGACGCGCAGCCCCCACGCAGGTCCAACGCAGGTCCAAACTCGGAGCCCCGTCATGATCCAGCTGTTTTCCGTTTTCCGTTCGAGCCGTTCGGTACATTTTACCGGCGCCGCATCCGTCCTGTGCGTGGTCGGCCTGGTCGCCGCCGTCAGCCTGCCGGCCTTCGCTGAGGAGCGCACGCGGGTGCTGCTCGTACCGCCCGTGACCCTCGGCGATCTGCGCATGGTCTACGCCAAGCGCATCGGCAAGGCGGTCGAAGACGCCCTGTCGTTCTCGACCCGCCTCACGCTGCTCACCGACCGGGACCGATTCGTCAAGGAGGATGCTCCCGACGCGACCGGGGCAATCGTTACGGGAGGCAGCCGCGGCTCGAAGCGCATCCTCTCGGCCGACGCCTTGCGCCTTGGCGGCATGGATCTCGCCAGCCAGGGCAAGCACGCTGCTGCTCTCGCGCGCTTTGACAAGGCGATCGGCGGCTACACCGCGGCGATCACCGAGCTGGTTGACTTCAACAACCTGGCGGACGCCTACGCGCGCGCTGGCGTCGCTGCCTTCGAGGCGGGGCGCTCGGCAGCTCAGGTGCGCGCCTATTTTGCCGACGGGCTCGCTTTGCAGCCAACCCTGATCATCGACCGCCGCACCGCCTCGCCCAAGCTGGTTGCGCTCCTCGAGTCGACCCGGACCTCGATGCAGCGAAAGGGCGGGGGCAGCATCGAGGTCAGCGGACTGGCCGAGGGCGCCGATCTGTACGTCGACGGAGTCCGCGTCGGACCATTGCCGGGGGCCCGCGCCGGACTCTTGCCTGGCAAGCACGTGGTTCAGGTTCGCGGCGAGGGCTGGCAGGATTGGGCGACCATTGTGCGCGTCAACGGCAGGGCTGTGCGCGTCAAGGCGCGGCCGCGACCGATTCCCAAAGCGCGGTCAGTGCCAGCGGCGCGCGTCTGGACGGTCGGTGATCTGACCGCATGCGCGTCCTCCGGCGGTTTTGCTTCAGACAAGCGGTGTCGCAAGACCGCGATCGCGCTCGCCACCCAAGGTGGGGCCGACTACCTGGTCTTCGTCGTGATCGCAGCCGACCAATACGGCCGCCCGACTGTTCATCCCTTCCTGATGCGAGGCCGCGATGGCCGCACCGTCGGCCTCGCGGAGATCGGTCTCGCCGAGAACCTCAGCGACCTCAACGCCAAGATGACCGATTTGGACAAGCTCATCGAGGCAAGGACGAAGCCGTTCCCCCACGCACGCGCCTTGACCCGCGTGCCGAAGGTCTTCCGTGTGAAGCGCTGATCGCGAGAAGGACTGGTCGCTCCCCAGCACCCGCGAAGTCAAACGGTGTGGGCGGGGCCCATGGCGCGGCCGCGCCGTGCCACGCGCCCCGGCGCCGAGGATTCGATTGCTCCGTCAGGCCCTGACCGCTACAGTGGTTCGCGGTTCGCGGTCCGCGACGCCGACGGAGCTGTGCTGCCGTCCTGGACGATGCCCTGGAGGACGCGATGCCCTGGAGGACGCAATGACTACCCGCAATACCGCTCTCACTCCTGCTGCCCCTAGCCGCGATGTTGACACGTCGCTTGCGTCCGTCGTGGTGTCGCGGCGCGGTTGGTTGCTGGGCCAGTTGCGCCTGGGCGGAGGGCTCCTTGGTGGCGGCTTGCTCGCTGTCGGCGGCCTGTCTGGTTGCGCGGTCGAGGGGGAACTCGACGGGCAGCCCGAGGTCGGCGCCAACGCACCCGGCGCCTTCGCCGGCGGTCTCGAGACACGTGGCGCAAACGCGTTGGCAAACACGGACATCCCCACGCCGGTGCTGGTCGCCGCGCCCGAAGCGGAGCCGCTCTTTGCGCCCTATCGCTTTGGCGACAGCCTCGACGAGAAGATTCAGCTCGTGGGCGCCGAGCGCTGGCCCGACGGCCACCTGCGGGTCTTGCTGCGTGATATCGTTCACGGTGGTCCGGTCGAGATCGAGCTGTTCCGCGCTGCCGATTCGTCCCGACCGATCGCCGCGACCGCCCGCTGGGAGCTGTATTCGTACAACGGCGGTCGGGGTGATGTCGCGACACCTGCCCACGTCGCTGATTTCATCTCCCAGCTGGCGCTCATCGTCGCCGCCAACGAGGAGCTGCCGGCCGCCCGCGCCCTGCACAACGAGGTCTGCAGCTTCGTAGACCGCAAACGCGGCCCGGGCTGAACCACACCGACGGCAGCATTTGGGCGTAGTCGGGCGTAGTCGGGCGAAGCCTGCCGGCTCCAGACAGCCAGCGCGGAAGATGCCATGAAACCGATCATGTCCGACTCTCCGCGACTGGAGTCCTCGACGTTCACCCGCCGGGCGACGGTCGCCTTGGGGGCGCTGGTGGCGGCGGCGATCGGCTGCTCCGAGGTGCCGACAGAGCAGGGAAAGAGCGAAGGCGTCCCCGACCCGCGCGCCTTCCTACTCGAGACCGACACCGGCGGCCTGGATGCCCGCGCCGGGCTGGTCTTCCACGTCGCTTGCCGCACCTTCCTCGCCGGACCGGTCGACGCCTCTGGCGCGCCTACCCTTGGCGACGAGATGATCCTACCCGGCGCGGCGACGGTGATCGTCGTCGATGGTCCGCAGGCGCCGATCTCGATCGCTGGTACGGATCTGGTCTTCGCGCGCGCCGGCAGCTACCACGTCGCCTGTCGTGTGCCGGAATTCGACCTGGCCGACCCGACTCCAGCCCTCTTGCCGGTCCTGGCGGGCCTGCCGGTTTCGATTGAGACGACGGTACTCGGACCGACTGGCACGCCGGCCGAGGCCCTGCCGATCACGCAGCTGCCGGCCGGCACCACGACGGAGATCGGCTGTGATGGTGCCGACAAGTTCGGAAACCCGATCGCCCACGGCTGGCAGGTCGTGATCGCGCCCGATCTCGCCGCGCCGCCGACGTCCTTGCACGTCCTGTTCACCAAGGCCAACGACTACGACATCGCTTGCCACGTGGACGGCATTCTCGACTCGAGCCCGGCCCCGCTGACGATTGTCCCGGCCGTGCCGCGACACCTCTGGACGCTGCTCGAGCCCAAATCCATCGTCGCTGGCCATGCCGCAAAACTCGCTTGCGTCGCGCTGGACGATTGGGACAATCCGATCGCCGACTTCCCGTTTTCGATCGATCACAGCGCGGCGCTGTCGTTGCAGGGCCTCTACGTCACCGCGACCAAGGCTGGCCTGCACCACATTGGCTGCGTGCCCGAGACGCTCTCCTGGGACCTGTTCGTGGTGCACAGCGCCACGCTGCAGGTGCTGCCCGGGCCCGCGACTGAGCTGATCGTCGGCTCGATCCCGGCGAAGTCGGTCTACAAGCGCAAAGAGAAGGTTCAGTTCGTCGTCACCGTCCGCGATGACTACTCCAACATCATCCCCGACGTCGCGACGTCGATGGCGGTCACGGCACCGGAGAAGGGTTACAAGGTCGTCTCCCAGACGACGATCCAGTTCAACAAGGACGCGATCTACACCGTGCACTTTGAAGTCGTCGGCGTGCCGATGGTGGCGGTCGATCTCGACATCCTGGTTGACGGCGAACCGCCGCTGCTGACGATTGACGACCCGCCGTGGGGCTCGACCCTCGACGGCAAGCCGTCGGTCAAGCTCATCGGCAAGGCGGGCGACGAGGGCGCAGGGGTGAAGTCGCTGAAGGTCAATGG
>CALGHC010000285.1 GCA_937915965.1 uncultured Myxococcales bacterium | reverse complement strand
CAACAACCCATGCACCAAGGACAGCTGTGACGCAGGGACCGGAGAGTGCAGCTCGGTGCCGGCCATCGGCGCCGCCTGCAGCGACAACAACCTCTGCACGGTAGGCGATTCGTGCCAGGCCGGTCAGTGCAAGGCGGGGCCGCCCAAGGCTTGCGGCAGCGCAGCGGTGTGCGTGGCAGGCGTGTGCAAATCCACCACGCCGCCCGGGATGGCGCTGATCCCGGCCGGTTCGTTCCAGATGGGCTGTGTACCGGGCGACGTCCAGTGCAGCGCGATCGAGAAGATACAGCACGGCGCGAACTTGGACGCGTTCTACATGGACATACACGAGGTCACGATGGCCGCGTACACCGCGTGCGTGACCGCGGGCACGTGTCCCGCCCCTGCCAGCAACTCTACGTACTGCTCGGGCAGCTTCGCGGGCTACACCAACTGGGACTCAGGCGCCAGCAAGCCCAAAGCCGGGCGCGATCAGCATCCGGCCAACTGCGTCACCTGGCACGATGCCGACAAGTACTGCAAGTGGGTGGATCCAAAGGGCCACCTCCCCACCGAAGCGCAGGGGGAGAAGGCGGCGCGGGGCGGTCTGGACGGCAAGTACTTCCCGTGGGGCAACGAGGCGCCGATCTGCACGCCCGGGCAACCGAACATGGCCATTTGGAACAAGGGCGGTCACGGCTGCGGGACGGGCGCGACCTGGGCTGTGGGCACCGGCAGCGCCAAGAATGGCTATGGCCTCTACGACATGGCAGGCAACGTCTGGGAGTGGACGGCAGATTGGTACGCCAAGAGCTACTACGGCAGCGCCCCGGTCAACAATCCAACCGGGTCTCCTAGCGGCACCGAGCGGCTGTACCGCGGAGGGTCGTTCTTCAGCGGCGTTCCCCACGAGCTGCGGGCCTCTGCGCGCGTCAACAGCGTCCCGACCGAAAAGAGGATGAACCTGGGGTTCCGCTGTGCGAGGTCGTATCCCTGAGAAGGCGACGTCGTCTGAGCCCCGACCACGTCACAAGACGGCCACGTAGCCCGGTACTAGGACGGCCAGGTAGCCCGTACTAGGACGGATCGGGTGCCGCGGTCTCGGGGCCATTCTCGGGCATCGTCGGCGCCGCGATGTACGCCATCGGCAGCGTTCCGGTCAGCGCCTTGAGCCACACGACGATGGCGTCAGTGGTGTCGCCGTCGAGCTCCTTGCCCAGCTGGTGGCGCGCCATCAAGGTGACGGCTTCGGCGAGGTCGCTGACGCTGCCATCGTGGAAATACGGGCCCGTCTTCTCGATATTGCGCAGCGACGGCACCTTGAAGACGCCGCGATCGGCTTCTTGTCCGGTCACATCGAAGCGCCCGCCGTCCTTCAGGTTCGGCCACGGCTTCACGACCCCAACTTTCTGGTACATGGCCGCCCCGATCAGCGCGCCACTGTGGCAGGAGACACAGCCAGTCTGCACAAACGCGACGAACCCCTTCTTCTCCGCTGCTGTCAGCGCTTCGGCGTCGCCGGTCAGAAAGCGGTCCCACCGCGAAGGCGTGGTCAGGCCGCGTTCGAAGGCCGCGATCGCGGTCGCCATATGATCGAACGAGACGGCTGCGTCGCCAGCCTCCGGGAAGGCGGCGGCGAACGCGGTGACATAGCCAGGGATCGACTTCAGCAGGCGTTCGACCGCCGCAGCGTCGGGCATCGCCATCTCGACCGGGTTGAGCACAGGCCCCTTTGCCTGCGCCTCGACGTCGACAGCGCGACCGTCCCAAAACTGGGCGATGTGTGCTGCTGCGTTGTAGACGGTCGGCGAGTTGCGGCCGCCGCGCTGGCCCTTGTGACCAAGCGAGGTGGCCTGACCATCGACGCCGAAGGAGTCGAGGCCGTGGCATGAATTGCAAGACAGATCCTGGTTCTTCGACAGCCGCTTGTCGTAGTACAGCAGCCGACCGAGGGTGACCTGGGCCGCGGGGGCCGGGTGTTCTGTGCTTGTCATCGAGGCCGGCAGGGGCGCAAAGGACTTGAGCCACGCGGGGTCGAGGGCGTAGGCGTCGACCGCTGGAGCGGCCTCGGCGACTGGCGCGGCGACCGGCTCGGGGCGCTCGGCGCCCTTGGCGGGCGCGTCCTGCTTGGCGCAGGCGGGCAGAAGCAGCGTGACGAACGCGACAGTGACGACCAGCGGACGGACGGTGTGCATGAGGATCTCCAGAAGAGAGGGCGTGGCAGTGGAGCCCTGGGACGCGATGCCCGGGGGGGAGGGCGGGCGGGAATTCCGGCCGTGGGACCGAGCCATGCCGAGCCAAACCGCAAAACGCTTTGGAGTCAAACGACCCGGCGGTCGGCTGAGCCGCCAACGACTCCGCGCCTGGTGCGGGCGATTGGATCGCCGGGTCGACCGCTGCACCGAGAAAGCGACGTAACACCACCGCCCGCTGATGGCTCAACTACGAGGATGGCTCAGCTACGAGGATGGCTCAGCTACGAGGCCGACCTGGTCATCGATGTTCAGCGCTCGCCCACAACCGGAGACGATGGCCGCCATGTTCAAGCTACCTGTGTGGAAGACCTCTGTGAGCCTGGTGACAGTCCTCGTGTTCGCCGCCTGCGGTCGCGAGATCGCGGCGCCACCGGCGGCCGCAGCTAGCGAAGCCATGGCCAATCAGGGCAGATTCGAGTTGACCACGGCGGCCGAGGGCGGCGTCTTCGACGTCGACGCCAGTGAGTTCAAGACCATGGCGGACAGGACCGGCGGGACCTACCTCGACGTGCGCACCCCCGCGGAGGTGACACGCGGTCACATCGCCGATGCCAGCGTCGTCGACATTTCCGACTCGAACTTCGTTAAGAAAGTCGCACGAATGCAGCGAAGCAGGCCGGTCTTCGTCTACTGTGCCTCTGGTCAGCGCAGCGGCGCCGCTGCCCGCAAGCTCAAGTCCCTGGGGTTCGCTACCGTCTACAACCTGCGCGGCGGCATCACAGCGTGGCGACGCGCCGGACTGTCTGTGGTGCGCGGCGACGCGGGCGAGGCCCACGCCGACGGCATGAGTGTCGCGGATTTCGACCGGCTCGTGGCCAGCCCCCAGCCGGTGCTGATCGACTTCCACACCCCCTGGTGCGCCCCTTGCAAGCGTATGGCGCCGGTGGTCGATGCCATCGCCGTGGACTACGCCGGCAAAGCCACAGTCTTGCGAGTTGACGTGGACCTGGCCGAGGCCCTCGCGACGCGCGAGAAGATCGAGGGTGTGCCCGTGCTGGTGATCTACAAAGCCGGCAAGGAGCTGTGGCGCCACTCGGGCGAGGTGGATCGCGCCATCGTCGAGCAACGGCTGGCGGCGGCGATGTAGCTGCCTGATTCCACCGTCGGCGGCGACGGCCAGGGGGGGGCGGCGGGCGGCCGCGCCAGCTTGCCGAGCATGCCGAAGGGCCACGCGCCCAATCAATGGACCCGCAGGGCTTGTTATGTGGTTCTGCCCCTGCTAGGTTGGTGCCGGTTGGTTGAGCCACTGTCATTGGCTGGTACTGAAGCGGCTTCGGAGCCCTTTGGTGCCGACCCGCCGCGGGCAAATGACTCATAACATTGACGGCTTGGTGTTGGCCGCTTGGCAGTGACCATGCCGACGTCGGACCCGCGGGGGCGTAGGGTTCCGACCGGTTGCTACACCAGTATTCGGAGGCCGGGAGATGAACTTCCGGCGGTCTTGTTGCCGGGGTTGGTGCCCGGGGGTGAACAGCTGCGCGCTTGTGCCAGCTGTCCGCCTCCAAGGCTCGCCCCGGGGGAGAACTCTATGTCTGTTTCGTGGAATCTATTCGCCTCTTTGTCGCGTCATCGCCACGGAGCAACAGCACGCGTGGCGCTCGTGTTCGCCGCCTTGATCTTTGTCGCTGCCGCCACACCGCCAGGCTGCGCCGATGAGACGCCGTCCGGTGGCGATGCGGACTTCGACGCCACCGGTTCGTCCGGCTGCACCTGCGGTGACGGCACCTGCTCAGTCAGCTGTTATGAGAACAAGGTCACCTGTCCGGTCGACTGCAAGGCATGTGGCGACGGCGTCTGCAGCCCCGCCGAAGGCCCCATCGCCTGCCCCGTCGACTGCTGCGGCGGCTGTGGCGATGGCAAGTGCCTCGGCTACGACTGCGGTGAAGACCCAGGCACCTGCCCGCAGGACTGCGGCACCGCCTGTGGCAACGAGAAATGCGACAAGGGCGAGACGCCACAATCCTGCGACGAGGACTGCAAGTGGCAGGTCTGCGGCAACGGCACCTGCGAGCCCTCCGATCTCGGCCCCTACGAGTGCCCGCAGGATTGCGGACCGACCTGCGGCAACTGCACCTGCGAAAAGGGTGAGAACTTCATCGATTGCCCCGGTGACTGCGGCTACTGCGGCGACAACGTGTGCAGCCTGTGTACCGGGTTGGGCGAGAGCCCGGCCACCTGTCCCAAGGACTGCAAGGCTCCCCCGGGTGCGGATGCCGGTTCCGAGGACGGGAAGACGATTGGATTTGGAGCCGACGCCTCTGGGAGCCTGATAGACCCCACCGAGGGTGCGGATGCCGGTTCCGAGGACGGGAAGACGATTGGATTTGGAGCCGACGCC
>CALGHC010000284.1 GCA_937915965.1 uncultured Myxococcales bacterium | reverse complement strand
ACCTGCTGGAAGTAGGTGAACTGGGTCACCTCCATGCCGTCCAGCCAGACCTCCCAACCGAGCCCCCAAGCGCCGAGAGTGGGGGACTCCCAGTCGTCTTCGACAAAACGGATGTCGTGGCCCTGCAGATCGATGCCCATGGCTTCCAGCGAGCCTAGATAGAGGGCCTGTACGTCACCTGGACTCGGCTTGAGCAGCACCTGGTACTGGAAGTAGTGCTGCAGCCGATTGGGGTTGTCGCCATAGCGGCCATCGGTGGGACGACGACAGGGCTCGACGTACGCTACCGACCACGGCTCAGGGCCGAGCGAGCGCAGGAAAGTCGCGGGATTGAACGTACCGGCGCCCATCTCAAGATCGTAGGGCTGAACCAGCAAACATCCCCGCTCCGCCCAGTAGGCGTTCAGGCGCGTGATGACCTCCTGAAAGGTCGGTACGGCAGGGGCAATGGGCTTGTCGCGCATGATCCAACGTCCTCGGTTGCTGCGTCTAGCAGCGCTCTCCAGGGGCCCGCTTGGCTGGCGGGCGCGCGACCATAGCAGAACGACGCAGCGGAACGGAAGCGGCTTGGGCTGGACCGGGTTTTTCAGCGAGGCAGCCCTTGACGACCCTCAGTCGCATCCTACTCTTTCACCCGCAACGCCCCAGGATGACCGCCAACTATCGCTGTACCCTGGAAAAAACGACACGAGCGCGGAGACGCGCAGCACCTTTGAGGAGTCTACTGATGAGCATCCAGCCGCTATATGACAACGTCCTGGTTCAGCGCGCCGAGCCCGAGGTTCGCACCCAGGGTGGTCTGTACTTGCCCAACGCCGCGCAGCAGAAGCAGGTCTGGGGTGAGGTGAAGGCGGTCGGCAAAGGCAAGGTCCTGAAGTCCGGTGACGTTCGCGCCCCCGCAGTGAAGGTCGGCGACCGTGTGCTGCTGGCAAAATGGGGTGGCAACGAAGTGAGCTGGGAGGGTGAGGACTACCTCATCTTGAAAGAGAGCGAGCTGCTCGCCGTCATCGGCTGAATGACCTGAGCGCGCAGCGTGACCGAACGATCGCGCCGCTGCCCATCCCGCTGCCCACCCGGCCGCACAAAAACACATCGCGGGAACTCCCGCACTCGGAGCACATCATGGCTGCTAAAAGCATCTTCTTTTCGTCTGACGCGCGTTCCGCCATCCTCGATGGCGTCAATATCTTGGCGGATACCGTCAAGGTCACGCTTGGACCGCGCGGTCGCAACGTGGTCATCGATCGCAGCTACGGCTCGCCCCTCATCACCAAGGATGGCGTCACCGTCGCCAAAGAGATCGAGGTCGAAGAGCACTTCGCAAACCTCGGCGTTCAGATGGTGAAGAGCGCGGCGTCGAAGACCAACGACGTCGCCGGCGACGGCACAACGACCGCCACGGTGCTGGCGCAGGCCCTCATCATCGGCGGCGCCAAGCTGGTCGCCGCTGGCGTGAACCCCATGGACCTCAAGCGCGGCATCGAGGCCGGTGTGCAGAACGTCACAGCCGAGCTGTTGAAGATGTCGCGCGAGGTCGAAGGCAGCGAAGACATCGAGCGCGTCGCGACGATCTCGGCCAACGGCGACGAGATCATCGGCAAGATCATCGCAGAGGCCATGGAGACCGTGGGTCGGGACGGCGTGGTCACGGTTGAAGAGGGCAAGGGCATCGAGACCGTGCTGGAGACCGTCGACGGTATGCAGTTCGATCGGGGCTACATCTCGCCCTACTTCGTGACCGACGGCGATCGCATGGAGTGCTCGCTTGAGAACGCCTTCATTCTCCTGCACGAGAAGAAGATCAGCAGCTTGCGCGACCTGGTGCCGATCCTTGAGCAGGTCCGTCAGCAGAACGGCTCGCTCGTCATCATCGCTGAGGACGTGGACGGCGAGGCGCTCACCGGGCTGGTCTACAACAAGCTGCGCGGTCAGCTGAACGTTGTCGCCGTGAAGGCCCCTGGCTTCGGCGATCGCCGCAAGGCCATGCTCGGCGACATCGCGACCCTCACCGGCGGGCGTCTGCTCTCCGACGAGATCGGCGAGAAGCTCGAACACGTGCAGATGGACGCGCTCGGCAGCGCCAAGCGCATTATCATCACCAAGGACAAGACCACCATCGTCGACGGACACGGCAACGCCGCCGAGGTCGAGGGTCGCGCCGCTGCGATTCGTCGCCAGATCGAGACCACGAAGAGCGATTGGGATCGCGAGAAGCTGGAAGAGCGCCTCGCCCGTCTCGCCGCCGGTGTGGCCGTCGTCAAGATGGGCGCCGCGACCGAGATCGAGATGAAGGAGCGCAAGGCCCGCGTCGAGGACGCGTTGCATGCCGTGCGTGCGGCCGCGGCCGAGGGTGTGGTCCCTGGCGGCGGACTCGCGCTGATCCGCGCGGCCAGCGCCTTGGACTCCCTGCACTTCGGTGACGAGCGTGACGAGGGCGTGAAGGTCCTGCGTCGCGCGCTTGAGGCGCCGCTTCGCCAGATCGCCGCAAACGCGGGCGAAGAGGGCTCGGTCATCGTCGAGACTGTGCGCGAGATGAGCGGCAACTTTGGCTACAACGCAGCCACGGGCCAGATGGTGGACCTGATGGAAGCTGGCGTTCTGGATCCGACCAAGGTTGTGCGCGTCGCGCTGGTTAACGCCGTGTCGGTAGCGACCATGTTGCTCACAACGGAGTGCGCCATCGTGGACGCGCCCAACGACGTCAACTAGACGTCCTCAGATCGGCGGCTTGCCGGCGAACGACGGTCACTGCCCGCCTGCGTTTCGTAGGCGGGCAGCATCGTCTCAGGGAGGAACTCATGACCGCAACCGGCAGGCAGAGCGACGACAACGCCGCCCCGCAAGACACGCAGCAATCCGAGGCTGAAGTGGTGGAGGCGGTCGTCATCTCGCCACAGGCCGCACGCATCCTGGAGCTGGAGACCGATCTGGAGCTGCTTGGCCAAAAGCTGCGCACCTACTCCGAGACGGTCGATCAGATGCGGCGTGAGTTCGACGCTAGCAAGATCCGGATCCGACGTGAGCACGAGCGGAGCCTCGAAGGCGACAAGGTCAAAGCCGTCACAGGGCTGCTGAGCGTGCTCGATGATCTGGACCAAGCGTTGTCGATCGTCGAAGGCGATAGCCCGTTTGTTCACGGCGTGCGCATGATCCAAAAAGACTTCACGACGGCGCTGTCGACGCTAGGTCTGGAGCGTTTTGACGCGATGGGCGAGACGTTCGATCCCGAACGTCACGAAGCGCTGACGGTGATGCCGGTGCCGCATGCGGCGCAGCACAACAAGGTCGTCCACGTCATGAAACAGGGCGCATTGGTCGGCGACAAGGTTGTGCGTGCGGCGACGGTGGTGGTCGGCAAACACACCGCTCCAGAGGGCGGCGTCGTCAACTAATCAGGGCGCACACACGCCGAGGTTGTCGGGGAGCGGGGCGCCGCCAGCGCCAGACGTCACGGTGGCGCACTTCTTCGCGCCGGTGCACGTCGGCGCGCCGCCGGCTGTGTTGCACTTCGCCAGACAGACCGGCGGATTGCCGACGCATGTCGTGCCTTTCACGCATCCCGCCGCGGCGCAGCTCTGCCCCTCGGTCTGTGTGCCAGCGCCGATGCACGTCTTGCCGTCCTTGGTGTTCACGCAGCTCTGGGTCCCAGCGCAGCCAACATCGGTGAGCAAGTTGCACTTGTTGAAGACGACGCAGATCCCGAGGCTGTAGCCGACAGGCTTGCCATCGCTATAGTTCAACCCATCACACTTGCCTTCACTGCAGGCGTACATGGCGTTCGCGCCTGAGCTGTCGCAGAGCTTCTGGCAGATCGTACCGACGCAGAGCAGACCTTTGGTGCAATCCGTCGTGAGCGTGCAGGCTGCATTTGCGGTCTTTACGCCTGGATTGCCGCATTGCGGGGCGCTTGAGGTGGGGTAGCACTGCTGCGACGCTGTGCAGCCCTTGGAGGTCAGCGGCTCGCAGACGCCTGGGCAGTTGCCGCAGTCCGCGGAGCACGACTTGCAGTCCTCCTTGGCCGCATCGCACTTGTTGTCGCCACACGATCCAGCACAGGCACCGCAATCGAGCGGACAGCTGGAGCAGGTCTCCGTACCGTTGCACGTGTTGTCGCCACACAGCGCCGGGCACTTGCCGCAGTCGAGCGGACACGTCTGACAGTTCTCTGTCGCGACGCTACACGTCCCATCGCCGCAACCTGCCGCGCACTGCCCGCAATCGCCAGGGCAGTTCTTGCAGGTTTCGTCGGCATTACAGGTGCTGTCACCGCAGTTCTTCGGGCAAAACCCGCAGTCAGCCGGGCAGGTCTGGCACGTCTCACTGGCGGAGCACGTCTGATCACCACACGGCGCGATGCCCGCGTCAGCGCCGCCGCTGGCATCGACCGTGCCGGCGTCGTCCGACGTCGTGTCGAGTCCAACGGTGTCTGGCGCGCCGCTGTCCAACTCAGCTCCATCCGGCGCGACGCCAGCGTCAGTCGCCGCGCCGCTGTCGTTCGCCACGCCGCTGTCGTTCGCCACGCCGCTGTCGTTCGCCGCGCCGCTGTCGTTCGCCGCGCCGCTGTCGTTCGCCGC
>CALGHC010000283.1 GCA_937915965.1 uncultured Myxococcales bacterium | reverse complement strand
GGGCAGCCTTCGTCGGTCTTGCCGTCGCAGTCGTCGTCCTTGCCGTTGCCGCACGATTCGGGTTTGGCGTTCGCCTGCACTGCACTGCATTCCGCCTTCGCAAAGTTCTCGCAGTAGACCACCCCGCCGGCGCAGGCACCCGTACCGCAGACGTCGCCAAGCTGCAGCACGCTGCCGTCGGGACCCGTCCAGGTGTAGCCATCGTCGGTCACGCCGTTGCAATCGTCGTCTTCGCTGTTGCAGATCTCGGCCTTTGGCGTCTTTGCGCCGGCGCAGGACTGACCACCCGTGCCGTCGCACGTGGCCTTGCCGAAGCACTCGCCCTGCTGGTTCTTGATCGAGCAGACCGCGTCGGGCAGCACCGTTCCCTTGGCGTAGGGCGGGTTGGCGCAGGCTCCACCAACGGCGCAAGCGTCCATTGTGCACGGGTTCGCGTCATCGCAAACCGTGACGCCACCGGGCGGGCACACGGCGACGCAGTACTCAGCGTAGTCACCGCAGCAGTCCTTGTAGGCGACGCACTCGTCGTCGCATTGGCACTTTGCAATAGCCAGATAGCCACCACAGCGGCCCAGGCAGGTGTCGATCACGCAGCCCGGTACCGGCTCGTGCGAACAGGCGCCGTCGGCAGGGTCACATGCATCCTTCGTGCACTCCTTGGCGTCGTCACAGGTCTCGACAGGTCCCGCCTTACATAGACCGCCGTTGCATGTGTCGGAGGTCGTGCAGGGGTCGCCGTCGGCGCAGGCGGGACCATCCACGGCCGGGAACTGTACGCAATTGCCTGTGCCGCCGTCACAGACGCCGCTGGTACAGGTGTTGCCGTCCTCACACGATTTTGGGGTGGCGCCGCAGCCGATCCCGGGCTCGCAACCATCCACGGTGCAAGGGTTCTTGTCGTCGCAGGCGACGCCCGCGCCAGCGACGCACGCAGCGGCGAGGCAGGAGTCCTCTTGCGTGCACGGTTCGCCGTCGTCGCACGAGGCCCCGTCCTGTGCCGGGTTCGATACACACAACCCGGTCGCGACCACACACGCATCGACGGTGCACGGGTTGCCATCGTCGCAAACGGTAGCGACCCCGGGCAGACAGGCGCCGCCGTCGCAGGCGTCGCCGATCGTGCAGGCGTCGCTGTCGCTGCACGTTGCGCCGGCGGGCAGAGGCGTCGCCTCGCAGCCGCTAGCCGCCGCGCACGTGTCGGTCGTGCAGGGGTTGCCGTCGTCGCAGACCACCGGCAAGCCGGGCTCGCAGTCCGAATCATTGCAAGCGTCCCCGTCGGTGCAGGCGTCCCCGTCACTGCAGCTCGCCGTGTTCGCGAGGTGGATACAGCCGCTGGCCGGCTCGCAGGCGTCGTCGCTGCACAGGTTGTCATCGTCGCACTGCGACACGCTGCCACCCACGCACACACCGCCAACACAGCTGTCCGCATCGGTGCAGGCGTTGGCGTCGTCGCAGGAGCCGGCGTTTGCCGTCGCGACGCAGCCCGTCGCTGGGTCGCAGCCGTCGTCGGTGCAAGGGTTGCCATCGCCGCAGTCTTTCATCACCGCGCCGCACGCGCCGTCGACGCAGTGATCAGCCTCGCTGCAGGCGTTGCCGTCGTCGCAGAGGACGTCGGCGCCCAGCGGTGTCGCGGCACAGCCTCCGGTGTCGGGCACGCATGCGTCCGCGGTACAGGCGTTCAGGTCGTCGCAGACGGTCGTGGCGCCCGGCAGGCACGTGGCGTCTTGGCAGGTGTCGCCGATCGTGCACGCGCTGCCATCGTCGCAGGTGGCGTCGGCCGGCTCGTGCGCGCAGGACAGGTCAGCGTCGGACGGCGTGCAGCTGTCGAGGGTGCACGAGTTGGCGTCATCGCAGGTGTCCTCGTCCGTTGCACCGTCGCAGTCGTTGTCCACGCCGTCGCACGCTTCAACGGCCGGGTCATCCGGCTGGCAAGGCCCGCAGGTTGCCGTCCCGGCCCCGTCGTTGCAGTAGCCAGAGGCGCACTCGCCAGCTGTCGCGCAAGGGCAACCGTCACCACCCGGGCAGGCCGCGGTAGCGTCGTCGGCGGCAGCGCCGTCCGCAGCCTCGCTGTCGCCATCGTCGCCATCGTCGGCATCGTCGGCATCGTCGGCAGGGCCATCGGAGCCGGCCTCGACGTCGCCGCCCGCGCCGTGGGGTGCGTCCGTGAGCGCGCCGCCGTCGTCCGATGCGGTGTCGTCACTGCAAGCGACGAGGCAGAGAAGCAGGGCAAGGATCCAAATCACGGAAATGCATCGACGGTCCGCGACCATCTCGGCCTCCTGGGCGACGCGGCACGCGGTCAAAGGGACTTGCGCGCGATCCGACCGCCGCTTGAGGGTCCGTGCCCTGCGTGTGGTCGGCGTCATGACGCGACGATAGCGCGCCGGCCGACCGGACACCAGGAGCGACGGCTGCAAGCCGGGAAAGGGGCGTTGCGCCCTCTGCGGTCCCCTGCGAAGCCTGCGCTGTGCTCACCGCGCGCGACCTCAAGGACCAATTCGACTGCTGGTCCCCCATCTATCGAGAGATGTCCGGTCCGACGTTGTTGGCAGGCAGCGCAATGCGTGTCAACCGCGCCCTGGGTTTCCCCTGCCGTAGGTGGCGCCCCTTGCTCACACCGCCCTGCCGCGACCGCTCGGGCCGCGCGACTGCTTCTGCCTCCAGTGGCTTCCCCTCGTGCCAGAACGTCACTGCGCCACCAAGGCCCATCTTGACGCGTCCCTTGACCTCCGGTGAGTGGGCGCAACACGGTCCACGGTCCTCGAACCAGCGGGCCTCGTGCAGCCCTCCATCTGCACGAGCTCGACGCGTCGCGACCGTCGCTGCCCGTGTCGGTCCATGCGCCGCTTGCGCTTGTCGCGCGGCTCCCACAGGCCTTCGTCGATCATCCATCGACCCAGCGTCTCTACCGAGACCTCAACCCCATGCATCTCGGAGATCTTCTCGGTCCAGTTCCTTCTTGCTCATGGTCACGGCTTGTACGGCTACAGCCATGCTGCAATCGAGATGGGAAGCCGGACACTTCTACTTTGGAGAAGCCCGACATTTCCGAGTTGCTCCTACACGGAGCAGAAGAAGAACAGGCTAGCCCATTTATTGCCACCCTCT
>CALGHC010000282.1 GCA_937915965.1 uncultured Myxococcales bacterium | reverse complement strand
CATTGGTGGCCGCAAGCCAAACATCACGACGGCGGCCTACGCCTGCGAGTTCGTCAACGCCTTCTGCAAGGGAAAGATGGCGCTGATGGGCATCCCACTCATCGACCTCTCGGACAGGGAGGCCGCTGGCCTCGCGCGCGGCGAGTGCGGCTGCACGTCGACGGACGAGGACGGCCGGGTCAACATCAACCGCATCGGCAACCTCGGCGAGAAGCAGGCCACGTTCGACACGCTCTACAAGCTGCTGGAGCGCAATGAGGGCGTCAGTCAGGTCGGCGAGCTCGACAAGGACATGGTCGAGCTGACCCTCAACATCATCGACTGGGCCGACAGCGACACCAACAAGACCGACATCGACCCGGCCAGCCGCAAGGTACTTGAATCGAGCGCCGCCGAGGGCGTCGCCTACGCGCGGGCTGGCTACAAGAGCAAGGACGCCCCCTACGACACCGTCGAGGAGGTCCGCCTGGTCGAAGGCATGACCGACGCGCTGTGGTGCAAGCTGCGCGACCAGCTGACCGTCTACAACACCGACAAGCTCAACGTGAACACGGCGCCGATTGAGGTGCTCAAGGCGCTGGTGTGCAAGAACCTCGCTGCCCCCCGCAACGAGCCGATCGTCTGCGCGCGCAGCTTCGAGAACGCCGCTCTCGTGCCCGTGAACGTCGCCGGCCAGTACATCGAGGTGTGCCGCACCCTCAAGCGAATGATCTTCAGCCCGCCATTCTCCAGCCCCCAACGCTTCATCACCTTCTTCGACAAACTGGGCGGCGTGCTGTCGCTGCAAGGACCGGGCGGCAAGACCTACGCGGACGCGCTGAAGATCAACCGCGGCGCCATGCTCGCCGACGTCGGCACCTCCGGAAAAATTGTCCGCATCACCGCCTATGGCACGAGCGGCCCGGTGACCAAACTGATCACCGCGCTGCTCGATACCCGCTCGCAGCGCTACGTCTACTGGCGAGAGGACTAGAGGATCCACCATGGCCCACCGCATCCTGGGGCTCGACATTGGCAATCGCGTGGTCAAAGTGGCGATCGTCGACAAGACGTTGCGCACGACCGTGCTCGCCGGCTTCGAGACCGAGACCGTCGCCGACCCAGGTGACGAGAGCGCCCGCAAGGCCGCAGCCAGTCGCCTGCTCGGCCGAATCGCCCGACCCGACGACGTCGTGGTCGCCGCCCTGCCCGGCGCCGCCTGCCTCCAACGGGTGCTGCGCTTCCCCTTCCGTGACGACAAGAGCCTGCGCGAGGCGGTCGGATTCGAGCTCGAGAGCCACATCCCCTACGACATGGACGAGGTTGTCGTTGACCACCTGCTCCTGCGCGACGTCGATGGCGAGAGCGAGATCCTCGCATTGGCGGTGCGACGCGAGACGATCGAGCACCAGATCGAGCTGATGCGGGAGATCGGCGCGGAGCCGCGTCACCTGGGCATGTCGGGCATCGCGATGGCGACGCTGGTGCGTGCCCACCCAGGCCTGGGCGAGGGGACCACGCTGCTGCTCGACGTCGGAGCCAACGTCACCGAAGCGGTGATCACGGTCGACGGCGATCTACAGATGGCGCGCACGCTGTCGACCGGCTGCGCTGACGTCGGCGCGCTCTTTGCCGCGAGGTTCGATACGGGCGAGGTCGAGGGGGACCTGCTCGCCAGCCACGGCTACCTCATCGCCCCCGGGACCGAGTCCGAGCATCCCAATGAGCTGGTGCTGCACGAAGCGACGATGGCCGCGTTGGCACCCTGGCTGCGCGACATTCGCCAGACGATGGCGGCCTGGGCCCGCGGTGCCCGGCCACGACCCGACCGAATCGTGATCACCGGTGGCATGTCGCGGCTACGCGGATTGATCGACGCGATGGAGGCGGTCCTCGACGTCCCGGTGGCGACGCTCCACATTGGCTCGCTGCCAGAGTCGAAGGTCGACGACGACGATGCCAATGACCTCGGCGCGCTGGCCATCGCCCTGGCCTTGCAGGGCGCGAACCCGACCGCGCACGACGTCGACTTCCGCCAGGGCGATTTCGCGTGGGAAGGCGACTTCAAGTACATCCGAGGCCGGCTGCCCCAACTCGCTGCGTTCGCCGTCGTCGCGACCTGCTTGCTCGGTGTTCGCAGCACGATCGACTACCGCGCGCTGGTGGCGGAGACGGATCGACAGGAACAGCATCTCGCGGCGCTGTCCAAGGAGCTCACCGGCAAGACCATGAGCAGCTTCGAGAAGCTAGACATCGAGCTCTCTCGCCGCCCACCCATCGACCTCGCGAGCTTGTACCCCGACATCACCGCGTTCCGTGTGATGGACGATCTGTCGGCGATCGTCGCCAAGATCACCGAGCCGCCGGACTACGAGCCCGGCAGCGTGCAGCCGCCTGGGCCGGCCAGCGTTGCGCCGCCCGGCGTCGCCATCGCTCAGGTCGCACCGGCGCTCAGGCCAACCTTCGAACGACCGGGTCTGCAGCGGATGCACGGACGCTATACGGGGCTGACCCAGCGGGGCGACATGGCGCCGGCGCCAGGTCGAATCGCTGCCAAGCGACCGGGCTCTCGTCGAGCCGCCGACAGCGACGAAAGCGAGGACGAAGACGAGGAGGCCGGCGGCAGAGCGAGGGCAGGCATGCTCGACGCAGACGCAGACGCAGACGCAGACGCAGATGCAGATGTCGGCGCGGCGGCGTTCTCTGGCCACAAGGTTGAGCTCGCGTCGGTCAACATCGACCGCACCAAGGCCTCGGTGCGAGGGGACGTCGACACACAAGAGGCCTTGCTCGCGTTCCAGGAGGCGATCAGCCACCGACCGTGCTTCCGCAAGGTCAAGTCGTCCAGTGACCGGATCACCTTCGAGCGCCACCGCGATTGGTTCAAGTTCACGATCCAGTTCGAGATCGCCTGCCCGGTCTCCCAGGAAGACGCGCCGGCGGCGGACAAAGCTGAGGGTTCCGAAGCGGAGGAGGACGAGGAGTCATGATGAACAGGATACGCTCCAGCAACATGTTGGGCGCCCTTGAGCGGATGAGCGAGCGCGAGCGCAAGCTATTGATCGGCGGTGGCCTGCTGGTGATCGTCGCGCTTGTCGCCCTCGCTGGTCTGCTGGTCAGCCGCAAGGTCAGCGCCCTCGAAGAAGAGGTCACGCATCACGATGAGGCGCTCGAGCAGATCATCGACAAGGCGCAGGACTACCTGGCCTCGCGCGCCGAGGAGGTAGCCGTCGACGAACTCTTGACCCGCGCCGCCGAGGGCTCCCTGCAATCGACGCTTCTCGAGATCGCCAAGGAGATCCAGTTCGAGCGGAAGTATGCCGAAGGCGCGACGTCAATCGCGAAGCTGAGCGAGTACGTGAAGTTTGCCAATGCGAGCGAGATCTTCGCCGAGCTGACATCGAAGACCAAGACCGCCCGGCGGCGCCCGAAGAAGACCAACAAGGCGAAAGAAAAGCAGGTGTTCCTGGCGACCATTGACGTCGTCTTCGATCAGGTCCCCGACTCGGCGCTGTTCCAACTCATGGAGAAGATCGAGACGCACCCCGATCGGCTCTTCGGCATCTCGATGGATATGAGCCGGCAGTCGCCAAATCACGACCAGTTCCGCGCCAAGATGAAGGTGGGCCAGTTCCGCTACGGCGGTGCCCAGGAGGCCCCATGAACGACGTCGTTCCAATCGGTGGCCGGCTGCGGGCCGTCGGCATGTGGACGGGGTACGTCCTCTTCTTCGTGGTGGCCGTGGCGATCGCGCTGGTCGCCACCTTCCCCGCGCGGCAGCTCAAGCGCTCTCTTGAGGCCCGCGCGACCCAAGCCGGCTACCCGCTTTCCATCGGCACGATGTCGATCGGTCTCTTTGGCAGCGTCGAGCTCGAGGACGTGAGCGTCAAGATGCCTGCGCCCGAGGGCGGAGGTGGTCAGATTGGCAAGCCTGTGACGCTGCACGTCGACGTCCTACGAGCCAGCATCGCGGTCATGCGAGCGCTGTTCAGCCGCGAGTACGATGTCGATTTCGAGGTCGAGGTCGGCACCGGCGAGATCGAAGGGGGCCACGTCCTGGTCGCTGGCGACGTCATCGACGTAGAGATCGAACGCGTCGCGAGCTTGCCGATCGGCGCGTTGGGGATCGGGCGCTGGCTGCTTGCCAAGCAGGAGGTGGTCAGCGGCGACCTGGACGGACTGATCGACGGTAGCCTGAAGATCCACTGGGGAGGCAGCGCCGACGACGTCACCGGCCGCATCGACCTCCACGTGTCTGACACCATCCTGCGCAATCCCGGCTACGCCCTACCTACGCCCAACCTGGGCGGAATCGCCGGCGGCGGGCCGCCGCCGGTGCAAACGCTGCTCTTCACCGATCTGGTGATGGGGGTCGTGACCCTCAAGGCTGTCATCGACCAGAAGTCCAAGATCGCCATCCTCTCCGCCGCCCGCGGTACCGCCAACGCGGCGGCGCTGAGCTTGGAAGGCGTCGACGCCTTCGGCGACGATCTGGAGCTCGTGGTCGAGGAGCGCTCGCACCTCCTGTTGCCGCCCGGAAAAGCCGGCCTTCGCGGCGCAACCATTCAGATTCACTTTGCTTTTGCGCTGCCGGACAGCGCGGGACGGGAGGCAAAGGCGGGCGAGAAGGGTGCCAGGTCCGCCAAGGACGCGAAGGACACAAAGGGCAGCGCGGAGACCGACGTGCGCCTGGCCTGGAGCACACTGCTGACGGACAACTACTTGGGCAAGAAACTGAAGCCTTTCGAGCGCCAAGGCTACTACGGCGTGACCTGCGCGGGCGCCCTGCGCATGTCATCGTGTCAGCCCAGCCTGCCGCAGGTGACGGTCGGAACCCGTCGCAAGGCGCGCAGCAGCGAGCGCGACAAACGCCAAGACGAAGCGGCCAAGGCGGCTGCCGGCGCCGACGCGGGCGGCGGCACACCGGCCAAGGAAGACGACAAGGCGGCGACCGCAGACGAGGAAGCCAGCGACAAGGCCGCGGAGGCGGGCGAAGAAGGCCGCGACAAGAGAGACGACGAACGGCAGCCGTCGTCCGAAGGCGCGCCGCCTTCCGACGACGGCATCGGCCCCGCGACCCCGGAGGCAAGGCGTACCCTGGAAGAGG
>CALGHC010000281.1 GCA_937915965.1 uncultured Myxococcales bacterium | reverse complement strand
TGCGACCAGCTCGACGGCGGGGCGCGCTGCCGCTGCCCGCAGGGCTGGGCGGCGACCGAGGCGATGGACTGCGGCGAGGTCCTCGCCGACAGCGAGCGCGTCGTGATCGTCCCCTCGGCGGCGACGGTGACCTTCTCCCAAGGCCGCGACGACGTACCAGCCGCCGCTCCGTGCCACTCCGTGACGCTCTCGCACGGCTACGCGATGGCGCGCTCCGAGACCACGGTCCAGCGGTGGTCGGCGTGCGTTCGGGCCGGCGCCTGTCCGCAGATCGACTGGTGTGAGGAGGGCGTGCCGCATCCGTCCGCCGACCCACGCGTCGCCGACCATCCGGCCGTCTGCGTCGATGTGGCCGCGTCGCGCGCCTTCTGCGCTTGGGTCGGCGGCCGCCTGCCCAGCGAGTCCGAGTGGGAGTACGCGGCCCGCGGCTCCGTTGCCTGCACCAACGCGCCCGTGCGGCCATGGACCCAAATGACCCTGGTCGCGACGCTGGCCCCCAACCAGGCGTCGTTCTCCGGCGGCACCTCGCCCTTCGTCGGTAGCGAGCCGCCCTTTGTCGACCACGGCGGGCCGACCTCGCCGGTCGGCTTCTACGACGGCGGCAGCCATGCGGCTCTCGAAGCGGGCTGGCTCGGCGACCCGCCCAGCTACGCGACCGCAGATGGGCGCTCTCCCTTTGGCCTCCACGACATGGTTGGCAACGTCGCAGAGTGGGTCGACGACTGCTGGCACGCGAACTACGCCGGCGCTCCCGCCGACGGCTCCGCCTGGCCGAACCCCGGCGCGGGCTGCGACCAACAGGTCAAGCGCGGCGAGGCCTGGTCCGATGTCGACGGCGCGCTGACCGTCCAGTACCGCGCTCCCAAGTCGGCGAGCGCGCGGATCAGCTACATGGGCTTTCGCTGCGCCTTCGACCTGCCGGCGTCGTCGCCCTAGCGGCGTGTCTTTCGGCCGAGTTTTTGCCTTCTTGGGCCTTCGCGCGACATTGTGCCCGGCCTGATCGCAACGTGCCCGGCCCGATCGCAACGTGCCCGGCTCGATCGCAACGTGCCCGGCCCGATCGCAACGTGCCCGGCCCGATCGCAACGAGGTGCCCCATGTCTGCTATTCCGTCCGGCTTTCGTCCTCGCGAGGCCGCGTTGCTTCTCGGCGCAGCCGCCGTCGTAGCGGCTTGTGGCGGTGATCCGACCCCGCCGGCCGCGTCGGTCGACGCGGCGGCTGTGGACACTGTCTCCGCCGCCGAGACCGGCGAGGTGGCGTGCAGCGTCGACAGCCAGTGCCCCAAGTCGGACAACCCCTGCGCCCAGCCTCGCTGCGACGTGGTCGATGGATGCATCGTCGAGTCTCTGGCCGATGGAACCACCTGCGACGATGGCGACGCCTGCACCGCGGATGATGTCTGCGCTGCCGGCGTGTGCGCGGGCGCGGCGTCGTGCGAGTGCCTCGCCGACGCGCAGTGCGCCGCCCTGGAGGACGGTGACCTGTGCAACGGGACCCTCTACTGCGACCTCACCACCCACACCTGTGTCGTTCTGCCGGCGACCGTCGTCGCCTGCGCCACCGACGGCCTGGGACCCTGCGAGACCAGCACCTGCGCGCCTGCCACCGGTGCTTGCGCGCCCGCCCCCGCCAACGAGGGCGACGCCTGCGACGACGGCGATCTCTGCTCGGTGGGCACCGCGTGTGTCGGCGGCGTCTGCACCGGCGGCAAGTCGGATTGCACCTGCACCGACCTCGCCGACTGCGCCGCCTTGGAGGACGGCAACCTGTGCAACGGCACGCTGTACTGCGACAAGACCGCGCTGCCTTGGACCTGCGAGGTCAACGAGGCGACGGTGGTCGCCTGCCCTGGCAAGGTCGCCGGCAGCTGCGTGCAATCGGCATGCGCGCCGCAAGATGGCGGCTGCGTCGACGTGGCCGTCGCCGACGGCGAGGCCTGCGACATCGACGGATTTGTTTGCACGGCCGATGTCTGCGCCGCCGGGATCTGCCAGCCCGGCGCCGCCATCGACTGCAGCTGCACGGCCGACGCGGATTGTTTGGTCTTCGAGGATGGCGACGCTTGCAACGGCACCCTGTTTTGCAACAAGGCGAGCCAGGTCTGCCAACCGAACCCGGCCTCGGTGGTCGTTTGTCCGGTCGCGGGCGCGGCTTGCGCGCCGGTTGGCTGTGACCCGGCGGACGGATGGTGCAAGGCGACGGCGAGCGCCGACGGAGCGCCCTGCAGCGACGGCCTGGCCTGTACCACGGGCGACGCTTGCAAGGGCGGCGTCTGCGCGCCGAGCGAGACCGCGTGCCAGTGCGCCAGCCAGGCCGATTGCGACGCATTTGATGACGATGACCTGTGCAATGGCACACTGTACTGCGACCTCGGTACGGGCACCTGCAAGCCCAACCCAGCGACCGCCGTGGTCTGCCCGGTCGCCGCCGACGGGCCGTGCGCCCACAGCGTCTGTCAGCCCCAGACCGGCGCCTGCGCGCTGATGCCGACCAACGAAGGCCTGGCCTGCGAGGCCGACGGCAGCGTCTGTACCAGCGTCGACGTCTGCAAGGACGGCGTGTGCACCCAGGCGCCGAGCGGCTGCCCCTGTGACCAAGACGGCGACTGCGCCGCCTTTGAAGACGGCAACCCCTGCACGGGCAGCCTCTACTGCGACGCGGCCAGCGGCGCGTGCCTGGTCAATCCGGCGACGGTTGTTGGCTGTGCGGCCGATACCGACCTGGCCGATTGCGTCGAGCCGCGCTGCGACCCCGCCGACGGGATCTGCAAGCCGACCAGCCGCGACGAGGGCAGCGGCTGCGACGTCGATGACTTCGTGTGCACCGCCGACGCCTGCGCGGCCGGCACGTGTCTGGCCGGCGCGAACGCTTGCCTGTGCTGGGAGGACGCCGCCTGCGCGCCCTTCGAGGACGGCGACGCGTGCAACGGCAGCCTGTACTGCGACAAGGCCGCCGAACCCAAGGTCTGCAAGATCAACCCGGCGTCCTTCATCAACTGCCCAGGTGATCCGGCCGGCTGTCAGGTCGCCAGCTGCAAGCCCGAAGACGGCAGCTGCGTGGTGGCTGCGGCGGCCGACGGCGGATCGTGCGACGACGCTGACGCGTGCACCATCGGCGAGACCTGCGCGGGCGGGGTCTGCCTTGGTGGCGCCGCGACGGTCTGTGACGACGACAACCCGTGCACCGACGACGCCTGCGTGCCGGCGAGCGGCTGCACGACGACCGACAACGACGAGTCCTGCGACGACGAGGACGCATGCTCGATGGCCGACTCTTGTTCGGATGGCGTCTGCGCAGGCGTACTCCTCGACTGCGACGACGCCAACGTCTGCACCATCGACGCTTGCGACATCGGCGGCAGCTGCAGCCACGGCGACGCTGCCCCCAGTACACCCTGTCCGGCAGGTCATTGCGCTGGCGGCGCCTGTGTCGCCGACGGTGGCTGCTTGAAGGCGGCCGACTGCAACGACGGCGACCTGTGCACCGTCGACGCGTGCGTTGACGAGGCTTGCAGCTACGCGCCGGCATGCGATGACGCCAACCCGTGCACGACGGACGACTGCGCCTTTGGCACCGGGAACTGCACCCACGCACCCGCAGACGGCGACTGCGAGGACGGTGACCCCTGCACCTGGGACGATCTCTGCGAGGCGTCGACCTGTGTCGCCGGCAAGGCCGCGCTGATCAACAAGACGCTGATCCTCACCAACGAGGCGGATGCCACCTACAGCATGATGCGCTTCGAGGCGATCGACGCGGCGCCCGACGGCGGCTGGGTGGTCGCAGGCTGGGGCCAACTGACGGGAACCGACGCTGTCGCTGCCCGGGTCGACAGCGCCGGTAAGCTGGTCTGGCAGGCCAGCGTGCACGTCGACGAGGACACCTGGTTCTACGACGTCGCCGCAACCAGCGACGGCGGCGCGGTCGCCTCGGGTCATGTCGGCAAGAACGGCAACATCACCACGGATCAGGGCCTGATCGTGCGCTTCAACGCCAGCGGCGAGGTCGTCTGGCAGAACCTGGTCGGCGACCCCGACAAGTCCGATCGCTTCTGGGGCGTCACCGCGAGCGCCGACGGTGGCTTCGCCGCTGCTGGCCAGCGTCCCGAGAACTCCGCCGCCGACTATCGCTTCTGGCTGGTGCGCTGGTCGGCCGACGGCAATCAGCTGTCCGAGTCGCTCTTCAAGGGCAGCGGCATGGGCGTGTCGCATGCGGTCGCGGCCGATCCGGGCGGCTACGCCGCCGTCGGCTGGGTGTGGACCTACGGGCTGCAGGACGCGTACCTGATCCGCTACGACGGCGCAGGCGAGGTCGTCTTCGATCGGTCGCTGCCCGGCAAGGAGTACGATCTCTTCTACGCCGTCACGGCGATGGCCGGCGGCGGCTGGACCGCGGCGGGCCACACCGAGAGCCTCGGGGCTGGCGGCAAGGACGGCCGGGTGGTGCGCTTCGACGCGACCGGCAACGTCCTGTGGCAGCGCATTCTCGGTGATTCTGGCTTCAACGTGCTCTACGACGTCGCCGCAGGTCCCGACGGCAGCGTCTGGGTCGTCGGCAGCAACGCCAAGACCTTCCCGCCCGGCGACGGCCAGATCGTCGCCCTCGACCCCTGGGGCAACACCCTCTGGAGCCGCCTGTACGACTCCGGCAAGGGCGACGAGCTGCTCGGCGTCACCCGGCTCGGCGACGGCCGCCTGGGCATGGCCGGCTTCGTGCAAAACAACCTGGCCAAGCCGATCGGCCTGATCCTGGTCACCGACCCCTTTGGCGAGTCCGACTGCCAGAAGGTCGGGCTGTGCGTCGGCAAGGGTGCGGGCGGCTGCGACGACAGCGACCCGTGCACCGCCGACGCCTGCGACGCCGCCACGGGCTGCAGCCACACGCCGCAGGCGGACGGCGACGCCTGTGGTCCGCACGCGACGTGTCTGGCGGGGGCTTGCGCCGAGCGCTTCGCGGCGACGACGCTGCTGTCGGGCCAGCGAAGCGGCCTGATCAACGCGGCGACCGGCGTGGCCGGCCAGATCTGGAAGCCCTGCTATCGGCGCTCGGTCGACGGCGCCTCGACGGCGGCATTCCACCAGGGCTGCGATCAATCCGGCGACGCCGTCGTCGTCATCCGTACCAGCAGCGGTCGCACCTTTGGCGCCTGGAATCCAGTCGGCTGGAAGTCGTCGGGCGGACCCCTCGAGAGCGCCGAGGCCTTCCTCTTCTCGGTCGATGGCCACACCTTCCACCCGGTCACCGACCCCAGCAAAGCCATCAACGACTCGGCCGGCGTCGGCCCATCCTTTGGCGAGGGACCCGATCTGCACGTCTTCGCCGACATGACCAAGCCCAAGGCGTCGATCGGCAAGAGCTACGCCTGTGCGGGCAACTACAACGCCGGCCTGTGCTACCAGTGGTTGACGGCCGGCGCGGTGGGCGAGGTGATCACCGAGATCGAGGTCTTCGTGCGCTAGCGCGGGGCAAGCGCCCAGGTCTGTTCCCCGCTCCGGCACTTTGTCCCTTGCGGCGACGGCGAAGGCAACGGCCGCTCCCAGGACCCACCACCCGAATCTTACCCAGCCGCCGCTTTTGATCGACCTTGACCCCCCAACGACGCTCTCGTAGCGTGATGTCCACCACGCCCATCGCGCCTGGCCAGGATGAACGCCACCGTGACCCTCGAGCCTGAACCACCGCCGACCAACTGGGGCGCCGCTTGGCGTCCAGCGGACCGAGTTCAACGGGCCACGGCCAACGTCAACGAGTGCTGGAGGTTCTTCATGGGTCAGTCCGACGCCCAGCAGGCCGCCCAGCGGTTGGTCGCGATCCTTGAGGCAGAGGGCCTGCCCTACGCCATCATCGGCGCGCTCGCGCTCAACGAGTACGGTCATCGGCGGGTGACCGTCGACGTCGATCTCGTCATGCGGGAGGCGGACCTGCAGACCTTCAAAGGGCGCTGGCTCGGCCGCGGCTACGCCGAGCGCGTCGTCGGTACCGGCAAGCTGATCGACACCGAGCGCGACGTTCACGTCGACGTGCTGAGCACTGGCCGCTTCCCTGGCGACGACAAGCCCAAGCCCATCGCCTTCCCCGATCCGGCGGTCTCGGCCATCCGCGGTGAACCCTTCGCGATGCTGCCCCTGCCGATGTGGGTCGAGCTCAAGCTGGCCTCTGGCATGGTCGCCGCCCACCGGGCCAAGGACCTGGTTGACGTCCAAGAGCTCGTCCGCAGCGCTCCCCTCGCCCGCGATTTTGCGATCGAACTGCACCCCTGGGTGCGCGACCGCTTCCTTGAGTTGTGGGCCCTCGCGCAGGTCGAAGATCCTTTCTGAGGTCCATTCTGACCAGGCGCTCGTCGACGCTCGACCCGATATTGCATTCCACCTTTGGCCATCGCATCCTGCCCAGCCCGGCACGCCGCGCCCGTTTGCACGCTTGTGGCGCCGCCGCACCGCCCTGTCGCCAGGTACCTGCCTATGATCGAAGCTCCCTGGGTCCCCGCCGTCCGCGCAGCCGCCGGCCACATCCGCCGGCGCGTGCTTGAACATACCCTGCGCAACGGCGGCGGCTACATGAGCCAGGCCTGCTCGGCGGCTGAGATCCTCGCGACGCTCTATCTTCACGCGATGAACCTGCCGCAGCTCGCGGCGCCGCTGCGGCCGCGGCCCTTCCCGGGGACGCCTGGGCCGACCAACCCGGGCTATTTCACCGGCGCGGAGTTCAACGGCCTCGCTGGGCCCGATCAGGACCGCTTCTTCCTCTCGCCGGCTCATTACGCGCTGGTGGTCTACGCGACCCTCATCGAGACCGGTCGCATGCACGCCGACGCGCTCGACGAGTTCAACCGCGATGGCTCGTCGGTCGAGATGATCGGCGCCGAGCACTCACCGGGCATGGAGGTCACGGCTGGCTCGCTCGGTCAGGGCCTGAGCCAGGCGGCCGGCATCGCGATGGCGCGCCGCCTGCGCGGCGAGACGGGCCGCACCTGGGTGATGCTCTCGGACGGCGAGCTCCAGATCGGCCAGACCTGGGAGGCGTTGCAGGCCATGGTCTTTCATCGACTCGATGGCATGGTGCTGGTCGTCGACGTCAACGGCCAGCAGTGCGACGGAACGATCGAGAGCGTGATGACCATCGAGCCGCTGGCTGCGCGCCTGGTCGCCTTCGGTTGCCGGGTCGCGCGGGTCGATGGCCACGATCCGGTGGCGCTGGCGGCGGCGTTGGCGACCAGACCGGCCGTCCGCCCCGATGGTCGACCGCTGGTGGTGCTGGCTGATACCGATCCCTGCCGCGGCCTCACGCCGCTGCGCGCCAACGCGCCCAAGCTGCACTACCTGCGCTTCACGACTGAGGCCCAACGCCAGACCTACCAAAGCGCGCTGGAGGCGATGTGACGAAGCCCCAGCCAGACACGGCGCAAGCGCGGCTCGAAGTGGCGCAGCCCCAGCCCGATCCGCGGCCTCTTGAAGCCAAGGTGCATGCGCGCAACCTCGTCGCCTGGGCGCGCGACAAGCCCAAGGTCCTGGTGCTGTCGGCGGACCTGACGTCGTCGTGCGAGGCGGATCTCTTCCGCGATGTGTATCCCGATCGCTTCTTGTCGATGGGTATCGCCGAACAGAACATGCTGTCGTTCGCCGCCGGGCTCGCCCGCGAAGGCTTCATGCCGTTGGTGCACACCTTCGCCGTCTTCATCTACCGACGCGCCTTCGACCAGGTCGCGATGTCGATCGCCTACGCCAACGCGCCGGTGAAGATGATCGGCTTCCTGCCCGGCATCACGACCCCCGGCGGCGCCAGCCACCAGGCCATCGAGGACATCGCCGTGATGCGGGCGTTGCCGAACATGACCGTGATCGAGTGCGGAGATGCCAGCGAGGTCGAGAGCGTGCTCGACGTCGCCGCGGCCGTGCCCGGGCCGGTGTACGTGCGCATGCTGCGCGGCGAGCTGCCGCGCCTGTTCAGCGAGCCGATGCAGCTCGACACGCCGCGGATCCTCGCGATCGGCGACGACCTCACCGTGCTGTCGACCGGCATCTGTACCGAGGAGGCATGCAAGGCGGTGGCGGCCCTGCAAGCGCGCGGCGTCGGCGTGCAGCACCTGCACCTCTCGACCTTGCAGCCTTGCGACCACCCGGCCGTGATCGACGCCCTGGCGCGGCCCCGGCACGGCGTGATCACCCTCGAGAACCACCTCGTCACCGGCGGGCTCGGCTCGATCGCCGCTGAGAAGATCGCCGACCACGGCCTGGGCAAGCGCCTGTACCGCCTCGGCCTGCAGGGCCGCTTCGCTCATGGCGCCAGCCGCGGTTATCTGATGCGCGAGTTTGGCCTCGACGCGCCCGCGCTGGTCGGCGCCGCCGAGCGCGCCCTGGGCCAGTCGCTCGGCATCGACGCCGACGAGCTCGCCCGGGTGCGCGTCGAGGCGGTCCACTCCTCGGCCAAGGCGGAGGCGCTGTGACCGCCGACCGCCACGAGTGCCACCCG
>CALGHC010000280.1 GCA_937915965.1 uncultured Myxococcales bacterium | reverse complement strand
AGCGGGGGGCGATCCTTCTGCCGCCAAACCGCACCGCCGACATCGTGATCGTCAACTCCTGCACCGTCACCCACCAGGCCGACGCGGCGACGCGCAAGATGCTGCGCCGCTTGCGCCGCCGCAGCCCGTTGGCCCGCGTCATCGTCACCGGCTGCTACGCCCAGGTCGCGCCCGCCGCCCTCGCAGAGATGGCCGAGGTCGACGACGTTGTCGGCAACGACGGCAAGGCGGGCCTGGTGGCGCGACTCGCCAGCGAAGAGCTGCCAACCACCCACGAGCGACCCATCGGCCAAGGAGGGCGGGCCACCGGGCTGCCGGCGGGGCTGTTGGACGACACCGACCGCGGCGCTCGCCAAGGCAGGTCCAGCGATTTGACCGGCGACACTGCCGCGGTCGCGGCCCGCCGCGCCGTCGGAGAACTGCGACTGAGCCGACGACAGCGTAGCTGGCCAGCACGCGTGCGCCCGGTCGACGAACGGATCAGCGGCCTGCCTGGTTCGCACACCCGCCCCTTCCTCAAGGTGCAGGACGGCTGCAACCAGGCTTGCGCCTTTTGCATCATCCCCGCGGCCCGGGGGCCGTCGCGCTCCCTGCCCTACGAGGTGGTGTTGCAGCATGCCCGCCAATACGCCGAGTTGGGGGCTCAGGAGCTGGTCCTATCGGGCATCCACCTCGGCCAGTGGGGCCGCGATCTCGCGCCCCGCGTGCCGCTGGAGCGCCTCGTCGAGCGCCTCGCCGACGATCTACAGCGCGACGGCCGGATCGCGCGCCTGCGGCTGGGATCGGTCGAGAGCAACGAGGTCAGCGCCGATCTGGTTGACCTGGTCGCCGACCACCCGCTGCTCTGCGAGCACCTGCACGTGCCACTTCAGAGTGGCGACGACATGATCCTGGCCCGCATGCGGCGACCGTACCGGTGCGACGACTACGCCGCCGTGATCGACCGCATCCGCGCGCGCCTCCCAGACGCAGCCCTGGGCATCGACATGCTGGTCGGCCACCCGGGCGAGGACGACGAGTCCTTCGAGCGCACGGCGGCTTTCCTTGCAGGCCTGGACTTCAGCTACTTGCACGTCTTCCCTTTCTCGGCGCGGGCCGGCACGCCATCGGCGGTGATGGCCGAGCGGCCGAACGCCCGAGTCCGCGACGCGCGCTGCGCCCGACTTGCGGCGCTGCACGCGGACCGGTGGCGACGGTTCGTCTCCGGCCATGTCGGCCGCCGGCTCGAGCTCCTGGTGCTCGCCGATGCCGGCCGCGATAGCGGCCGCGGCGACGCCGACTCGGACACAGCTCACTCGGATACGGCCGCTCCCGAGCCAGCCGAGCCAACCGAGCCGAGCGGGCCAATCGAGCTGAGCGGGCCAAGCGGGCCAAGCGGGCAACGCGGTCTGACGCGCAACCACATCCACGCCCGGCTGATCCTGCCCCCAGGATCTGCAACGCCGGCGCCCGGCACGCTCATCGAGGCAGACGCCGTCGCCATGCATGGCAAGGAGCTTCTTGCCAGCCCATCGAGCCGTGCGGTCGCCGCGACGGCCGCGCAGGAGGCGCCCCGATGACAAGCCCCCCCCGCGAGGACCCGGCTCTCGCCGCGCGTCAACTCTGCGAGCGCATTGACTACGAGTTCGCCGACTCCGGCCTGCTCGACACCGCGCTGACCCATCCGTCCTGGCGAAATGAGCGGCCAGATGCCGCCGGCGACAACCAGCGTCTCGAGTTCCTCGGCGACTCGGTGATCGGTCTGATCGTCGCGAACCACCTCTACGCGGCCCTGCCCGAGGCCCGCGAGGGCACGCTCTCGGTATTCAAGTCTCAGCTGGTCTGCCGAAGCTCGCTCGCGCGGGCCGCTGAGGAGGTCGGTCTGGCTGCCGCGCTGCGACTGGGCAAAGGGGAGCGGCGTGGCGGCGGCCGCAAGAGGCCGTCGATCCTCGCGGACGCCTTCGAGGCGCTCATCGGTGCGCTGGAGCTCGACGGTGGCTACGAGACCGCACGTCGCGTCGTGATCACGGCCTTGGCCGAGCCGCTGGCCGAAGCGATCGTCCATGGCCTGCATCACGATGACGAACCGGCGACCCTGCGCAGCGGTTCGGTCAACTGGAAGACAACCGTCCAGGAGCTGCTGCAGCGCGGCGGGGGCGCGCGGCCACACTACACCCTGCTCGACGGGCGTGGCCCCGCGCACGAGCGAATCTTCGTGGCACAGGTCTCGGCGCAGCACGACGACGCCCAGCTGACCGCGCAAGGCGAGGGCACCTCAAAGAGGGAAGCCGAGAACGCTGCCGCCGCGGCACTTCATGTGCTTTTGACGGTCTCAGGCGACGTGGACGACGGCGACCGCGACGGCGCCAACGACGGCGATGGCGACGGCGCCAACGACGGCGATGGCGACAACGGCGGCCGCGGCGACGCCGACAGCGACGGCGACGGCGACGGCACGGTCCCGCGCTCAAATTGAAGAGGCCACCGGCCGACGAATCACGTGCAGGTGGCCGCTGCCAACGGGCCGTGGTATCTTTGGACCGTAATCGCCGCTTGTCCGGTGCCCCTGCGGCGACCGTACAGGCCGCGTGGAGTCCGTCATGCTCGCAATAGCCTTCCCATTCGCATCGCTCGCAGCCGCTGCCCCCGGGCTCGAAGTGCGTGCCGCGATGCTCGGTCTGCCGGAGATGCTCGTCATCCTGGCCATCGTCGTCGTCCTCTTCGGCGCCACCAAGCTGCCACAGCTCGGCAAAGGCGTCGGCGAAGCCATCGGCAACTTCAAGAAAGCCCAGCGCGAGGCGATGGATGATGAGCGCCGCGAGATCGACGCGACGCCGCGCCTCGAAGAGCGCGACAGTGATCGCGTCGACGCAGATCTCGACAAGAAGTAGCGCGACAGCGGCGGCGACCGGGGCCTGGGTTCGGCCCTCACGTACCGTTTGACGCGCTCTGCACCTGACCGTATCCTCCGGCAGCGTGCGGACGCGATCGGCCGCGCCGACGTGCCGCACCTCCGACCGTCCCGGGCGGAGAAAGACGGGTCGGTAGCTCAGTTGGCAGAGCAGCGGACTTTTAATCCGCCGGTCGTGGGTTCGACCCCCGCCCGACTCACCGTGGCAACGACTGCATCGCTCGGCGCCGCTGACCGCGCCCAGCTGACCGCACCCCGAGGAACCTCCGGACGTCCCTATCGTCTAGTCTGGTCAGGACATCGGCCTTTCACGCCGACGACGCGGGTTCAAATCCCGCTGGGGGCACCCGAAGCGAAGCCGGCGCCGGATCGATGATCCGGCGCCGGTTTCGTTTTTTGGCCGATCTCCGCCGCCACCCCGGCCAAGACCAGCGCCGGCCCGGACCTGGCTCGGACCTGGCTCAGCCACGGCCACCGCAACCGTCATTTCGCGCCGGTTTGGCAGTTCATTGCGCGGCCACGGCCGCGGTGTACAGTACATTCGTTGTCACGTTGCAGCGGCCGCTACGTCGCTGAGACGCGCCCTGATTCCGACCGGCAGCGGCGTTGGGCGGAGCGACTCAGATCCGGGCGCCGCCCTGGAGTTGGCCGACATGCCCCGAAAGCCCCGCGCACCAGCCCCGTCCACTAGCATCGCTGACGATTCGCCCGGCGCCGCGCCCGGCGAGGCGCCAAGCGGCACGCCAATCGGCGTGCCAATCGATGCTGCTGAGGTTCCTCCGCGGCCGCGCCTCGCGCTGTGCGTATGCGGTGGCGGCGCGACCGGCGCGGCGTGGGAGATCGGCGCTCTGGCCGGCCTCGAAGCGGCGATCCCCGGGTTCCGAGTGCGCGATTTCGACATCCTGATCGGCTCATCGGCAGGCGCCCTGGTCGCGTCCCTCCTGGCCACAGGGGTATCCCCGACCCGATTGTTCCACTCGCTGACCTCGGGCGACGGCTACTTCGACGTGCGCCGCACGGACGTCTTCCGAGTCGACGCCCGCGCAGCTGCGATCAAGTTCGGCTACATCTCGCGCGCCGCGTTCGGTTTGATCCGCAAGCTGTATCGCAGCCCGCTTCGCACCCTCTCGCGGGCGGATATAGAGGGGTTCACGGCCACCCTGCCCGACGGCATGTTCTCGCTCGCCGGCTACACCCGCTTCATCGACAGGTTCCTGCGCGAACACGGCCTGCCGCGGTCGTTCGAACAGGTCGAGCGCCACCTGATGATCCCGGTCAACAACCTGGACACAGCCCACCGCGAGGTCTTCGGCCGAGGCTACCGGCTCGACGCGACCATCCCCGAGGCGATCGCCGCCTCTAGCGCCATCCCGATCTTCTTCACGCCAGTGCGAATCAACGGCAGCGACTTTATCGACGGCGGCACCGGCAAGGTGGCCCACGTCGACCTTGCCGTGCGGGCGGGGGCCACCCACGTGCTCGTCCTCAACCCAATCGTCCCGTGGAACCTGCAGCGCCGCCTGGCCGAGCGACGACGCCGCAGCGGCGGTCGCGGCGACGACTCGCTTGTCCGCATCCGCGAGCGCGGCATGTACGGGATCTGGAACCAGGGCTTCCGCATCTCGACGATGGTCAAGCTCCATCAGGGGCTGCGCCGTTTCCGCGCCGAACGGCCGGGTGTCGCCATCGCGTTGCTGCAACCGAGCGAGACGGACGAGACCCTCTTCGTGACCAACCCGATGAACACCGATGCACGCTCCCGGATCGCGCAGCACGCCTGGGACACGACGGTGCGCGCCTTGCAGGAGGGCGACGAGGCGATCCGGGCAGTCTGCCTGGGCGCGGTCGGCGCGGCAAGTCTCGACGGCCTTCGCCGCGCGCCACTCGGGGGCGACGGCTCGGGCGATCCGTGACGTTTTCACCGGTCGCGCCCGGCGTGCACCCGCGCGCTCATGGCCGCGATCGGGCGCGGTGACGCTACTTCGATGTCGGCGGCGCTTGCGGTCGGACCCAGCAATGTAGTATCCGTTGCCACTGGCAGACCAGCAAGACCGTGCCGCCCCCCTCTGCCCGCGCCGGGGATAGGCACCGCAAGACAAGGCTCGGACATGAAGCTCTTCTCGAAAAAGACCGTTTTGCTGTCGATCGCTGTTCTGGCGCTCGTCTCCCTGGCTCCCGCCTGCGCGGACACGCCGACGGAAGATGTCGACGCAGGCGTGACTGACGACACGCAAGGCGGCGGTGATGGCGTCGTCGGCACACCGGACGGGGAGACAGGTGTGGATGGCGCGACGGTCGATAGCGCCGCCGATCCGGACGCGGTCACCGACCCCGATGGCGACGACCCGGACACGACCACCGATCCCGACGGCGAGGACCCGGACACGACCACCGATCCCGACGGCGAAGACCCGGACACGATCACCGATCCCGACGCAGACACGCCAGACGGCGTCGACCCGGACGACACCGTCGTCGAGGATGTCGTCGATGGCAAGAAGCTGCCCCTGCCCGACTGCGCCAAGCCATGCGGCAAGGATCAGGTCTGCAGCATGGCGCAGGTCTGCGGCAAGTGCCCGACGCAGACGATCTGCGGCCCCGGACCGGACGGCAAGTGGAAGCCCTACGACAACGATTGCGAGGCGATCTGGGAGCTTGAGGCGTACGACGGCCTCAATCCAGACGACTTCTTCCCCAACGCATGCCCCGAATGCTCCGAGTGCAGCCCAACCGAGAAGCCCGACCCGAAGGGTTTCTGTGCGACGCTGAAGAGCGGCACCAAGGTCTCCGTTGACATGATGTGCAAGACCAAGTGCCTCGACCTCGCCGAAGACGGAGGCATCAACCCGACCTATGGCGCTTGCAAGAGCAAGTGCAGCCTGCCCAAGGTCAATGGCGGCGCCGGCTGCCCAATCAGCAAGTACCAGCCGGTCTGCTCCAAGACCGACAACAAGACCTACCAGACCGAGTGCGCGATGCAGGCCTGTGACCTGCAGGGCTGCTTCCCTGTCGGCGACGGCACGCAGAGTGGCCAGTGCGCGCCGGGTTCGATGACCAAGGACTGCGATGGCGAGTGCTACGACGCCACCAAGTGGCCGAACTGCAACGGCGACTGCAATCCCGTCTGTGGCATCACCGGCAAGGGCGCGGGCCAGACCTTCCGCAACACCTGCGTCGCCCAGGCAACGGGCGCCAAGGTCGGCAACTGCGACGGCATCTCCGCGACCCCCAAGGACAAGTGCTCAGCCGAGCTCTACAAAGAAGAGGGCCTCGCCTGCTGCCCCGACGTCGACTACACCATCGTCAAGCAGGTCTGCGCGTCCAATGGTTCAGGCATCACGGCCAGCTGGGTCACCTTCCGCAGCAACGCCGAGTACACCTGCCTGACCACCGGCGACTCGAGTTGGGTCAAGCAATACAACGGCCCGTGCATCTGCAACTGCGCGCTGGAAGGCAACGCGGTCTGCGGCGCCGACGGACTTCAGTACGCCAACTCCTGCCAGGCCAAGTGCTACAACGGCGACTCGTTCACCTGGAAGGACGGCCCCTGCGGCGGCTAGTTCGCGCAGGTTTCTGGCTTCAGTCGACCGTGTAGTCAGCCATGACTGCGACGACCGCGCCGACGATGGCGACGGTCGGCGACTGTAGATCATGCACTTGCGCCGTCTTCAGCGCACCACCAATGGTCGTCCGCAAGGTCCGCTGCTCGGCGCGGCCGGCCCAGGTGACAAAGGCCAGCGGCGTGTCGCGCGGGTAGCCCCGCTCAAGCAGCGCGGCGCGCCAGGCCGCTAAGGTTCGAACACCCATCAAGAGGACAACCGTCATCCTCGGCTCGAATGACGGCAAGGTGTAGTTGCCGTCCTCCATGCGAGGGTGCGCCGATACCACGCAGAAGGCGTCGGCGACACCGCGGTGGGTGACCGGGATGCCGGCCAGCAGCGGTGCGGCGGTGGCGCTTGTGACGCCCGGCACGACCTCGCAAGGGATGCCTGCCACCGCGAGGTGGAGCAGCTCCTCGCTGCCGCGGCCGAGCACCATCGGATCGCCACCTTTCAAGCGAACCACGCGCTCGCCGGCGCGCCACAGATCGACAAGCAGATCGTTGATCTGCGCTTGACCGAGCTTGTGATGACCGGCGCGCTTGCCTACGTCGATCCGGCGCGCGCCGACGTCCTCGAGAACGCTGAGATCAACCAGCGCGTCGTGGACCACAACGTCGGCGGCCAATAGCAGGCGGTGCGCCCGAAGCGTCAGAAGATCAGCCGCCCCGGGTCCTGCCCCGACCAACGCCATGTGGGGACGCTGTGCCGCCGTCGCCGCCTCGTCCATCGACATCCAGTCCTCCCCCCAAGTGCCCCGACCGATCACCGCGCCCGGACCGGCTCGCTGACAGGCAGCCGCGTAGCCCGCTCGGGCGGCGTAGCATAGCGGTCCGAACCCGCGCGCACACCTGCCGTCGGCCCGGCGGAGACACAAAACTCGCGCAGCGCTCGGATCGGGCTAGCCTCGACGCGGTCGGCCACGCCGGCGAACCGCCCCGGCATGCGCCATCGAACGCCGGCCGCGGTCCCACGCCGAGCCGCGTCGAGAGGATGCACGTGCGCCGCCTCAGCGAGATCCTGGTCCCACAGCGCTACAACGTCGCGGTCGAATCCGTGCGTCACGCGATCTGGGCTGCCGTCGGGGCGTTCGACAGCGTCGGCGAGGTCGTGGTCTTCGCGCTCGCCGCCCTGCGCCGCACCTTTCGACGACCGTTTCGTGGGGCACACCTGCTCAACCTCATGGAGTTTGTCGGCGTCGGTTCGCTGGGAATCGTCCTGCTCACCGGCGTCTTCACGGGCATGGTCTTCGCCATCCAGACCGCGGTGGCGTTCGAGATCTTCAACGCCAAGAGCCTGATCGGCGGCAGCGTCGCCCTCGCCCTGGTGCGCGAGCTCGCGCCGACGCTGTCGGCCTTGATGGTCACCGGCCGAGTCGGCTCCGCGATCACCACCGAGCTGGGCACGATGCGGGTCACCGAGCAGATCGACGCGCTCGAGTGCATGGCTGTCGACCCGATTCACTACCTGGTCACGCCGCGAATCGTCGCGACGACGCTGATGATGCCGCTGCTCGTGACCTGCTTCAACGCAGTGGGTTTGATGGGCGCGTGGTTCGTCTCAACGCGCATGTTGGGTGTCGACGACGCGATGTTCTTCTCGCGCATCTACGAGTGGCTGGAGCCGACGGACATCTGGTGCAGCGTCGTCAAGGCGACCGCGTTTGGCACCATCATCGGCTCGATCGCCTGCTACAAGGGCTTCAACGCCGCCGGTGGAAGTCGCGGCGTCGGCCTCGCGACGACCAGCAGCGTAGTCACCAGCTCGGTCACCATCCTGATCATCGACTACGTGATCACGACCTTGTGGCTGGGCTGATCGGCTGACAGCCAATCGCGGACATGGTAGACCACGGCGCCGTTGCGGCCCGCTGTGCCGCGCGCCGGCTGGCCACTGGCTGATCGACGAACGCCCGGACACTGCGGCATCGCAGCGGAGGAATTCATGCCAACCTTCACCGAGATACGGTCCCGTGCCG
>CALGHC010000279.1 GCA_937915965.1 uncultured Myxococcales bacterium | reverse complement strand
GGTGGCCTCGCAGGAGGCGAGAAGGAGGAGGGCGGCGAAGAGCCAGGTGATGCGGTTCATGAGGGGACTCCTTGGGCGGTCGGGTTTGCAGGGCGACCGTCTGGCTCAATGTGGCTCAGTGTAGAAGCACGACTGGCGCCAGCGGCCTGGCTCAATGTAGAAGCACGAGTGGCGCCAACGGCGGCGATCCGGAGCACAATCCTTTCATTACAGCTGACTGCCTCCTGGATCCGGGCGACAGCGCGACCAAGCTCGGACCAAACTGGGCCCGTCATCTTGTTGAGTAACTCCACACCGCCGACGAATGCCACAGCCGACTCGTCGCGAGCGTCGGCGCGCGCGCGATGCGCGCATCCGTGCCGCAAATGCCACCGTGGGCGAACCGCGAGATGCGCCCCGACGTAGACCGTCCAGACGCACATGTCTTTGGCACAATGGGCTCTTCTTCGAGGCAGACTGATCTTCACCTTGGCGGTTTGTCCACGAGGTCTGCTATCATGCTCGACGCTTGTATCCAGAACAGTGGCAACTCTGGACACGGGCGGCACAACGGGGGGATCCACGTGCAGGCCCAGCAACGAGGGACATGGCCCGGGCACGGCGCGCGAACGGTCAGCCGTCGCGGCGAACCGCAGGGCGACCGGCAAGCCAACCGGCAGGCCAACCGGCAGGTCAACCGGCGGTGCGACCAGGACGCACGCGACAGCGCAGCGACCCGCTTCCGACGGCGCTGCGGCAGCCCACCTCCGGCGATCTGGCTCACTTGCCTCGCGCTGATGGCATGCGCTTGCGGAGACGTCGCCAACCTCAAGACGGTCGCGGAGCTGGACGCCGCGGGTCCGGACGTGCCGGGTTTCCAGTTTACGGTTGATTCGGCCAGCACCGACGTCGCCACGAACCACGATGACGCGACCGACGCCGCCGATCCAGCGAGCTCCTGTTCCTTCCCCGAGAACCCCGAGGCCGGCGATCCCGGCGCACCCTGCGACAGCGGCGGCGACTGCGACAGCGGCTTTTGCGTCGCCACCGCCGACGGCCCACGTTGCACTCGGCCCTGCGTGGACTGCTGCCCGAGCGGGTATCGCTGCGAGCAGGCTCCGGGCGCCGACACGGTCTTCATCTGCACCCCCAAGCTCGCCGCGCTGTGCCGCCCCTGCCAGGCAGATGCCGAGTGCGAGGCGCTCAGCGTCGGCGCGCTCTGCGTGCCCAACGGTGACGCTGGCTCGTTTTGCGGCGGCGGCTGCGTCGACCAAGCTGATTGCCCATCGGGCTTTGCCTGCGAGTCAGTCGAAGGCACCTCGGGCGCTGGGCCGCAGTGCGTGCGCGTCAACGGTCAATGTGGCTGCTCACCCGCGGCGACCAGCGCCGGCGCCCAGACCAGCTGTTCGGTGAGCGGCGTGGCCGGTTCGTGCAGCGGCACCCGCAAATGCACCCTCGCCGGTCTATCGGCATGCGACGCGCCACAGCCCGCCACCGAGACCTGCAACGACATCGACGACGACTGCGACGGTGACATCGACGAGGGAACCGACGGCGGCGCGTGTGCGGTCAGCAATGAATGGGGCAGCTGCCCGGGGTGGGCCACCTGTGCCGGCGGAGTCGCCGGCTGCGACGCGCCCCAACCCACCGAGGACCTCTGCGACGGTGTCGACAACGACTGCGACGGCGAGACAGACAACAACTTCACCGACACCGACAAGGACGGCGTCGCCGACTGCGTCGACCTCGACGACGACGACGACAAAAGCCCCGACGACGCGGACTGCCAACCCCTGGACGCCGCCGTCCACCCAGGCGCGGACGAGTCGTGCAACGGCGCCGACGACGACTGCGATGGCGCCACCGACGAGGCCAACGCCACCGGCTGCCTGACCTTCTACTGGGATGGCGACGCCGACGGCGACGGCACACCGGCCGGCGTCGGCGCGGCGCCGCTGTGCCTGTGCGCGCCCGTCGACAACTACACAGCGCAGACGGCGACGGACTGCAACGACGGCGACGCGACCGTCCACAGCGGCGCGACGGAGCACTGCAACGACATCGACGACGACTGCGATGGCACGACCGACGAAGGCTGCGACGACGACGGCGACGGCTGGTGCGACAAGGCGATGCAGATCGACGGCCTGCCGGCGGTCTGCGCCAAGGGACCTGGCGACTGCGACGACGACAACCCGCTCGCCAACCCGGGCCAGCAGGAGGTCTGTGCTTCGGGCTTCGACGACGACTGCGACGGACTCGTCGATCTCGGCGCCGACGCGGCCGGCTGCGTGCCCTGGTACGCGGATGGCGACCAGGACGGCTGGGGGGCCGGCGACGGCAAATGCCTGTGCGGCGCGATCGGCGCGTTTGTGGTCAAGACTGCCGGCGACTGCGCCGACAACGACCCGCTGGTGAACCCGGGCGCAGCCGAATCCTGCGGCAACGACAAGGACGACGACTGCAATGGCCTGACCGACGCCGGCCAGGCCCCCAAGGGCTGCACCTCGTTCTGGACCGACGTCGACGAAGACAGCTTCGGCACGGGCGAGCTGAGCTGCCTGTGCGCGC
>CALGHC010000278.1 GCA_937915965.1 uncultured Myxococcales bacterium | reverse complement strand
CAATACAGAGGTGGTGACGAGGAGGGCGGCGCGAGAGGGAGTACGTCGATTCATCATGGCGAGCCTCCTTTGGGCGGGGTCAAGCGGGCCGGTTTGTAGCACAAGATCAGCACCCGGCGGTAGGAGCGCACAATCGCCGGGGCGTGGCACCAGCGTTTCGGCGAGGCAGCGGCACGGGCGTGGCCATGGTGCCACGGCGCGCGGCGCGGGCGTTTCAGATAGAATCACATAGGGGCAGCAATAAAACAGGCCAGCCTGTTTTTTGTCACCCTCTATGCGGTATTGTCTGCGCGGCATTGGTAGCAGAGAGGCTGCGGGGCCCGGCGGCTGAGGCCGCGGGCAACATCTGAAGAGCCCGGCCTGCGCCGGGCTGGATTGGGTGATGAGGTTGGTGGTCCGGGGAGGGGGCAAGCGGGGCCGCCTTGTGGCGCAAGATCAGCGCCCGGCGGTAGGAGCGCGGTCGCCGCGGCTTCAATCGGCGGCGAGACCTGTCGCCAGTGCGCCGCGGCCGCTATGATTCGCGCATGAGACCTTGGAGGCGAATGATGCGCGGGATTCTACGGTTGAGTTTCATCGGTGTCGCGACGCTCACGACTGTCACGGCGCTCGTCTTCAGTGTGGGCTGCAGTGTCGAGGGGGGCGCAAGCGGAAACGCGGCCGTCGGCACGGACGCGGCTACCGGCACGGACGCGGTCGTCGGCACAGACGCGGCTACCGGCACGGACGCGGTCGTCGGCACAGACGCGGCTGCCGGCACGGACGCGGTCGTCGGCACGGACGCGGTCGTCGGCACAGACGCGGCTGCCGGCACGGATGCGGTCGTCGGCACGGATGCGGTCGTCGGCACGGACGCAGCACCTGCCACCGATACGGCCACGGCAACCGACGTGTTTGACGACACCACCACGAGCGCGGACACCGGGGCGACCGCGGACACAGGGCCCGCGACCGATTCCGGCTCTGGGAACCCGCCTGCGATCGTCTGCGGCGGCGACAGCCCATCGTTCCCACTTCCCAGCAAGGTGTGCGTGGTCGACGCCGACTGCAGTGTCGGTCTTCACCAGATCAACTGCTGCGGCACATTCGTCGCCGCCGGCATGGCGACCGGCGCGGCCGCTGACTTCGAGATCGCCGAAGCGATCTGCGAGGCGCAGTACCCAAAATGCAAGTGCGCCAGCCAGCCGACCATCGGCGAGGATGGTCTCGCGGCCAAGTCCAACGACGAGTTCGTCGCCCGATGCGTCGACGGCGTCTGCCTGAGCAGCGCGCCGACGGCGATCGAGGGCTGCAAGAAGGACCCGGTCACGCAGATCAAGCCGTTCAAGTGGTGTGCGCAGAACTCCGACTGCGCCTACATGCTGCACATGACCGACTGCTGCGGCACCCAGGTGGCCTGGGGCGTAACCAAGACGGCCAAGGGACAGCTTGAGAAGAGTGAGCTCGTCTGCAACGAGAACCAGCCCCTCTGCGGCTGCGCCTCGCAGCCCACCACCACCGAGGACGGCATGGTCGCCAGCGGCGGCATCATCGCAGTGGCGTGTGATCTGGGGCACTGCATGACGTATACGAAGTTCTGAGGTGACCCGGTCCTGGCGTTCGAGCGGCCGCCCAGCCAGCCAGCCAGCCGGCCAGCCGGCCAGCTAGTCGACAAGCTCAAGCGGCGAGACCGCGCCACCCAGCAAAGCGACGCTGAAGCTCTTGTCGCCAAATTTCCCGAAAGAACAAACGACCCTCCCTGCGGACAGCGAGCTGATCACGCCGTCGCCGTAGCGTTTGTGATTCACCCGGGCGCCGAGCTGCCACGCAGTCGCTGACGCCTCCGCCTCAGCGCCACTGGCGGCCGCGCTGGCCCCTGGATCCGCCGCAGCGGGCACCGCAGAACCAACGGCCTCGTCGCCTTCGACCCACTCGACCAGATCGCGAGGCAACTCCAAGAGGAATGGACTGGGCTCGCCGCGCACATCCGGGCGCTCGGGGCGGCCGTGCCAGCTCAACTCGACGGTCTCGCGCGCCCGAGTCAGCCCCACAAAAAACAGGCGCCGCTCCTCGCGCCAGCCTGCCGCCGTGCGGCGCGCGCTGGCCATAGGAATCTGGCCGTCGTTGCAGCCGCTGATGAAGACGTGGTCAAACTCGAGCCCTTTGGCCGCGTGTAGGGTCAGCAAGTGGATGCCCGCGCGACCTGCGACGCCTTCTGCCGATGAAGCAGACGATGAAGCAGAAAGCGGTGCCGTGCCTCGCAGCAGGTCCGTGTCCCGCGCCTGGAACGCGACCCCGGCGGCCGCCAGAGCGATCGCCAGCACCTCGAGCTGCCGACGTGTGCGGGCGAGGAGCGCGATCTCGCCAGCGGCGGCGCCACCTGCTACCAACGTGTCGACTCGCCAGCGCAGGTAGCCCGCCTCGCTGGTCGCGTCGTGGTGGCGCAGGACCCGCAGCTTCGCGCCGTCGCCGCGCCCCGCGACCAGCCGACCAGCGTCCGCTTCCCCGTCCTCGGCAGCCAGAAAGACACGCGCGCTGTCGAGGATTGTCCGCGACGAACGGTAGCTCGTCGGCAGCGCGCAGGTGTCGGCGCCAAAGCGACCGACAAATTCGGCGAAGACGTCGGCGTCGCCGCCCCGCCAGGAGTAGATCACCTGATTCGGGTCGCCGACGGCGAAGACCCGCGTATCGGGCCCGGCGAGCCGCGCGACCAGATCGAGCTGATCTAGGCTGGTGTCCTGCAGCTCGTCGATCAACAGCCAACGGGGCGGGCGCTCGAGCGGATGGGCCAACAAGAGCGCCTCAGCGTTCAAGAGCAGATCGTCGAAGTCCATGACGTTCTGCCGCCGCTTTGCCTCGACCACCAGCTCGGCGAGGCGGGCGAGATCATCGTCCTGCTTCATGTTGCCGTAGCGGCTCTCACCTCGCTCGAGCAGCTTCAGGCGTTTCTCTAGCTTTCTCCGGTACTTTATATTCAGCCCGTGATCTATAATCTGCTGTTCCATGAGCGCGTCGTGCGCCGCCCGATCGAGCACCGAGAAGCCGGATCGGTAGCCGATCTCTTCGACCGGCAGCGCCCGCATCAGCAGGCCGCGCGCGACCGCGTGGAAGGTCCCCATCAACCAGACATCGTCCGCGGCGACCGAGCTGCGGCGGCCGACATCGACGACGCGCGCGCGGATCTCCGCGGCGGCCTTGTTGGTGAACGTCAGCACCGCCATCTCGTTGAGCGGCACGCCCTCGACCAGGTGGAGCCAAAGCACCTTGTGCACCAGCACCGACGTCTTGCCGCTGCCCACCTGGGCGCGCACCAACAGCGCCCGCGCGTCGTCCACGATCGCCGCCTGCTGCCAGGGATCGAGCCGCATGATCCCGGCAACCAGCTCGGGATGGCTGGCCCGTGCCGCATCGAGACGTTGGGCGGTCTTTGCACGTTGCGGCGGGGCCAACGCCGGCGGCGGTGTGGCCACCCGGCCGGGCCAAGAGGGTGGCCGCGGTCCGACATCGCCGCCGACGTCGCCGC
>CALGHC010000277.1 GCA_937915965.1 uncultured Myxococcales bacterium | reverse complement strand
CGCGCCGTCGGGTTGGCGTGAACCGCCCAGCCGCGCGCCTCAAGGCGATCACAGCAGTCGTGCACAGCGTCGTGCTTGGTGCCGTCGTCCGCGCTGGCGTCCAGCCCATGCAGCACGCGCTCGCCAAACCAGCGGTCGAAGCCGATGCCCAAGCGCTGCAGGTCGTCGCGGATGCGGCGCAGCATCGCCTGCCAGGCGGCGACGGTCAGGGCGCGGTCGTCGCCGCGGCCCTCTCGACACTCCGGCTCGCGCGCCGCCCACCAGGCGTTGTCGGCCCAACTTGGCGCGTCGAGACCGAGATGCACGCCCTCGCCTTGCAGAATCTCCACCGCCAGCTCAGCGATGTAGCCGCCACGGTAGCCGTCCTCGGGGAAGTCACCGGGCAGGTCGAGCGGGTCGGCTGCTGCGCGCTCGGTGCGGCCCAGAGGGTCGAGCGGGGCGAGCGCCACGAGCCAGCACCAGACGCTCTCGCCGAGTTTGGCGACCTGATTGCCGACGTTGTTGACGTAGTATTCGGTCTCGACCGCGTAGCCAGCGGCGCGCATCACCCGCGCCAGGACGTCGCCGTAGACTGCCCCGCGGCCGTGGCCGACATGAAGGGGGCCGGTCGGGTTGGCGCTGACGAACTCGATCAGCACGCGCTCGCCACCGCCGGTGGTCGAGTGGCCGTAGTCCGTCCCGGCTGTCAGGACGTCATTCACCGCGCTCTGCCAGGCCATGTCGGTCAGGCGCAGGTTGAGGAAGCCAGCGCCTGCGACCTCGGCGCTGGCGATCAACGCGCCGCCGTCGGCCTCGGCGATCAGACCAACCATCGCGTCGGCCAACTGGCGCGGGTTGCGACGGGCTGCACGAGCGAGCTGAAAGCAAAGATTGGTTGCGAGATCACCGTGCTCGACGTGCCTGGGCGACTCGAGCGGGACGTCCAGGGCAGCGACCACTTCGGGCAAGACGCCGCGCTCCACCGCCAGCGCCGTAGCGCGCGAGACAAGAGCGCGAATTCGATGATGAAGAGTCGTTTGCATGGCACCTCAGGGGTGGACCCCTGCGGATCCGCGGCCGGCGCCGGGGATTCCAGCCTAGAGGGTCGAGCCTCCCGGTCAAGAAAAAGGCATCGCTGCGTCCGATCCGTATATGCGACCGAGGCGGTTGGCCGGCCCGTCGCGATGGACGACTACAGTAGGAGCCCCCGTGCCGCCTCTTCGTCGAATGACGACGACGGAATTGACATCCCTGCCGCGGCGCAATACTCGTTGCTGCCTGTCGGGGGGGCGCCTTCCTCGCGTCCGGAGGCTTGACCATGGCGACACAGCGCGGGACGGGACGGGTCGTGATCACCGGCGGCGCCGGCTTTGTCGGCTCGGCGCTGTGCGATCGTTTCCTCGCCGAGGGTTGGGCCGTCGTCGCTGTCGACAACTTCTGCACGGGCAGCCGCCGCAACGTCGCCCACCTAGCGAACGAAAGTCGTTTTGAGCTGTTGGCCGCAGATGTCAGCGAGCCTTTCGCCGTCGACGGGCCGGTCGACGCGATCCTCCACTTCGCCTCTCCGGCCTCTCCGCTCGACTATCTCAAGCTGCCGATCGAGACGTTGTTGGTTGGCGGTCAGGGGACGATCAACGGCTTGCGCCTCGCCGAGGCCAAGGGCGCGCGCTTTCTGATGGCGTCCACTTCGGAGATCTACGGCGATCCGCTCGTTCATCCGCAGCGCGAGGACTACTGGGGCAACGTCAGCTCGATCGGGCCGCGCAGCGTCTACGACGAGGCCAAGCGCTACGCCGAGGCGCTGACGATGGCCTGGCACCGTTGCCGCGGTGTCGACACACGCATCGTCCGGATCTTCAACACCTACGGACCGCGGATCAAAGCCGGCGATGGCCGCGTCGTGCCGAATTTCATCCATCAGGCGCTGACCGGCGTGCCATTGACGATCTACGGCGAGGGGCAGCAGACGCGATCGTTCTGCTACGTCGACGATCTGGTCGATGGCATCTGGCGGGTCCTCGAGCGTGGTGATGAGATGCCCTACAATCTCGGCAACCCGGTCGAGTGCACGATCTTGGAGTTCGCTCGCGCCGTGCACGCCAAGATTGGCGAGACGAAGCTGGTCTTCGAGCCGCTGCC
>CALGHC010000276.1 GCA_937915965.1 uncultured Myxococcales bacterium | reverse complement strand
AAGGGCCTCGGCGAGTTCAATCAGCTCTGCGCGCCGGTGTGACAACGGGCTTCGCCGGATGGCGATGTCCAGCTTGCCGGCGCCAACGCGTGTCGCCGCCGTGGCCCCGTCCGCGCGCTCCAGCACGCGTCGGATCTCGATGTCGGCGATCAGCCGCTCCATCGCGTCCGACCACGGCCAGCCGCGCCGAAGGAGCTCGGCCCGCAGACTGCCGCGGTCACACCACTGCGGCCGCTCGTAGTAGCGACGCTGCCACTGCCGATGCGGTGCACCGATCTGCCACTCCAAAGAGTAGACGGCCACACCTGCGGGGGTCGGTGGCTCGAGGCCGAGCAGGACCTCGAGCGGCTGCTGTTCGATGTAGATTCGGCCCGTTGCGTCCGAGTCGGCGGCCCCCGAGCGGCCGACCAGGACACACGCCACCGGGCTGGGGCTCGCGTCGAGGCGCTCGACGATCAGATGTGCCTCAGCCGGCGCTCGTACGGCGACAAGCGCCTCGGTCACGTAGCGCAGGACGTCGCGGCCGCAGCGGCGCTCGCTGAAGCCCATCGTGAAGCGATCGGTCCGCACCCTGCCCCGGCCGAAGCGCAACGAGCACTCCAACTCAACCAGCGGCGCGGGCCACTCGGGGTGTCCTTCGAGGAGCCCGCGAAAGGCGGCGACGTGGCCGGCGAGGTCCGCGTTGGAGACGCCCAGATCGCCGCTGCCCGCGGTACAACCACGCAAATAGGCGAGGCTGGCATGGGCGGTGCCGGTCACGGGCAACCCGGGATGGCGGTGTGTTTGCATCCCGCTGTCGGCTCGCAGTCGTCCTGTGTGCAGACGTCGGCGTCACCACAAGCGCTGAGGCTCTTGGCGACGCACGCCGCCGCCGATGGGCAAACCCAGTGGCCCCAGCCGTCGAGGCGACCGACAAAGGGACGCGACTTGGCCGATACCACGGCACGGCCGCCGACGGCGACGCCCATGGTGCCGCGCGCGACCACCACGCGCGCGACCGCGTCGTTTTCGGGCTGAACCTGCCGTAGCCAGACGACCTCGCCGGTCGCGTCGGCGCGAACGACGAAGATGTCGCGCGCGCCAGGATTGCCGGTCGAGCCAGCGACCAGCCAGGTGCCGTCCGCGACGGCGGCGATACCGTACGGCTGCGCGCTCAGTGACGGCTGCGTCACCGCCTTGGACCACGCCAAGGTACCGCCGCTCTCGAGCCGCGCGAGCCGAACCAGCGGACCGGCGCCGCCGGTGGAGTGGGCCAGCGCCATGATCGCGCCGCCGCCGGCCGGCGCAGCATCGACGGCGACGTCGACGGTCGAACCGAAGTCGAGGGCCTTTGCCCAGGTCGCACCCTTGCCCAGCGGCGCCGAAGCGACGAAGGCGTCGAGGGTGCCTGCGACACCGACCACGCTGCCGACCACGGCGGTAGCGACGGCGGAGACGGCACGCGCCCGCTGGATCGTCGGCTGCGGGCCCGCGTCCACCAACGCGGCGCATTGGATCTGGCCGCCGTCCGCGTCGGCGTGGCACAACCGACCGCCGACCTCGACCCAGCTCAGCGTGTCGTCGCTGTGACCGACCAGGTCGAGCGCGGCGCCGCCGGCCGGTACCGTCGTCAACAAGATCTGCGCGTCGAGCTTGCCGGCCGCCGAGACGCGCCACAGCCAGCGCTGCGGCTGGTTGCTACCGGGCGGGACGGCGTTGCCGACGACCCGCACGCTGCCGTCACCGCGCTCGTAGAGGCCGGCGAGAGTCACCGCCGGCTGCAAACCGTCCGGGGGCGCCGCCAGGGTCCACGAGACGCTGTTGTCGTTGCCCAGGCGCAGCACCGTCACCCGCGCCTGGTTGATGTCCACGTGGGCAGAGAGCAACCCGCCGTCGGCGGTCGCCACGAGGCGCGTCACACCGAGCTCGCTGGCGCCAGCCGGGCGGAAGAAGGCGCTGACGTCGGCGCCGGTCTTGGCGCAGACACCGGCCTGGCAGGTGGGCGCGTCACAGCACACGGTCTTGTCGCCACAGGCCATGCCGTCGTTGGCGCCAACGTGCGTGCAACCAACGGCGTTATCGCAGCTGTCCTGGGTGCAGGGGTTGCCGTCGTCACAGTCGATCGTCGCGCCGGCAGCGCAACTGCCGCCCTGGCACTTGCCATTGCTGCAAGCGCTGCCGTCGTCACAGGGCCCGGCGGCGGCGCCGTGGTTGCAGCCGCCCGAGCCATCGCAGGCATCGGTGGTGCACGGTTCGCTGTCCTCGCAGTCGTAGCCCGCTCCCGCGACGCAGGCACCCGCCGCACAGGAGTCGCCGTTGGTGCACGCCTCTCCGTCGTTGCACGCGCCAGTGGTAGGCGCCTGCGCGCAGACGCCTGCGCTGCAGCTGTCGGCAGTGCAGACGTTGCCGTCGTTGCAGTCCATGGGGGTGGGGCCAAGGCAGGTCCCATTGGTGCAGACGTCGGCCAGCGTGCAGGCGTCGCCGTCGTCGCAGCTGACTCCTGGAGACATGGGCGTGTGCGTACAGCCCGGCGCGTCGCTGCATTGGTCGGCGGTGCATGGGTTGGCGTCGTCGCAGTCGCTGGCAGCCTTGTCGGCGCATTGGCCGGCGGCGGCGCAGTCGATGTGGCCCCAGGCGTCGGAGCGCAGCAGCCACAGGTCGTTGCCACCCAGGCTCTTCTGGCCACCGGGGAGATCGGTCGACGCCGTGTAGCCGACCATCGCGAAGCCGTCGGCGACGGCGGCGAGCCCCAGCGCCACATCCAGACCGCTGCCGCCGTAGCTGCGCAGCCACTGCGGAACGCCGCTGTCGTTGACGCGTGCGAGCCAGTAGTCGCCAGAACCCTTGGAGGCCTGCCCGAACGGCAGGTCATTCGACTGGCTCCAGCCGAGCACCACGAAACCGCCGCCGGGCGCCGCGACCACAGCGTTTGCGGTGTCCGACGCGGTGCCGCCGATCGTGCGGTTCCACAGCAGGTTACCGTCGATATCGGTCCGCACCATCCATCCGTCAAAGTCACCGACCGGCTTCGTGCCCTGTGGCAGATCGACAGACTTGGCGCGGCCGACGAACAACAGACCGCCGTCGGCCGCTTGGACGAGGCCGTAGCCTTCATCAAAGTCGGCGCCGCCGACCGTGGTGCTCCACACCAGGTTGCCGCTGTCGTCGGTTCGCATCAGCCAGGCGTCCATTTTTCCTGCCGTCTTCTTGCCCTGGGGCAGGTCGACGGACATGGTCGTGGCGAGAATCGCCAGGCCGCCCTGGTCCAGCTCGATGGCCCGATTGCCGCTATCGCCTGCGGTACCACCATACGTTTTGTTCCAGACGAGATCGCCGGCGTCGTCGAGCCGCAGCAGCCAGACGTCAGACTGGCCCACAGCCTTCTGGCCTTGCGGCAGGTCGGTCGACCACGTCGTCCCCAGGACGACATATCCGCCTGCGCCCAGGGCGACCACGTCTTGACCGTCATCCAGGCCGGTCCCGCCGAACGTGCGGATCCACTCCAGGTCGCCGGCAGCGTCGGTCGCCAGGACCAACACATCCTGGCTGCCCGCTATGACCTGGCCCTGCGGCAAGTCGAACGACTTCGAATAGCCGACGGCCACCAGACCGCCCGTCTTTGTCTGCGCGAGGCTGTAGGCATACTCGTGGTTGGAGCCACCGAGCCTGCGATTCCAGGCGACATCGCCGCTCGCGTCGGTGCGCATCAGCCACACATCCATGAGCCCCAGGGCGGGCTCGCTGCCAAAGACGCTGCTGACCTGGATGCCGCCCGTGATCGCGACGCCACCGTCGGCCAGGATCACCACGTCGTAGCCGATGTCCGTCCCGACCCCGCCATAGGCGCGGCTCCACAGCTTGGTGACGCCGCCCGCGCAGACGCCATCCTTGCAGGCCTCGCCGGCGGTGCAGACCTCGTCGTCGGTGCACGTGGCGGTGTTGGCCAGAACCACGCAGCCGGCGCCGATGTCGCAGGACTCGTCCGTGCATGCGTTGCCGTCGTCACAGACCACCGCCGGTCCGGACGCGCAGACGCCGTCCTGGCAAGCGTCCACCTCGGTGCAGACGTCGCCGTCGCTGCACGCCGCAGCGTTGACGAGCTGCACGCAGCCGGGACCGGCCTGGCAGACGTCGTCCGTGCAGGGGTTGGCGTCATCGCAAGCCACCGACACCTCGAGCGCAAGGCCGACGCAGGCGTTGTCGGCGCAGGTGTCGCCGGCGGTGCAGGCGTCGCCGTCGGTGCAGGTGAGCGCGTTGGCGAGGTGCACACAGCCGGCGTCGGTGTCGCAGCTGTCGTCGGTGCACGGGTTGACGTCATCGCAGACGACGGCCACGTCGAGGTCCAGACCCACGCAGACCATGTCGCTGCAGCCATCGGCGTCGGTGCAAGCGTCGTCGTCGGTGCAGGGCAAGGCGTTGGCGACGTACACGCAGCCGGTGTCCGCTTCGCAGGCGTCGTCGCTGCAGACGTTGCCGTCGTCGCATGCGACCGAGACCTCGAGCGCCAGGCCCACGCAGCCGGACTCCGAGCAGGCGTCGTCGGTGGTGCATGCGTCACCGTCGGTGCAGGTGAGCGCGTTGGCGAGGTGCACGCAGCCCAGGTCGACATCGCATGCGTCGTCGCTGCAGACGTTGCTGTCGTCGCAGGCGACCGAGACCTCAAGCGCGAGGCCCACGCAGCTGGACTCCGCGCAGGTGTCGTCGGTGGTGCATGCGTCGCCGTCGGTGCAACCGGCCGAGTTGGCGACGTGAACACAGCCCAGGTCGACGTCGCATGCGTCGTCGCTGCAGACGTTGCCGTCGTCGCAGGTGCCGACGCCGACCGGCTCACCGGCGCAAGCGCCCGCGCCACAGACGTCGTCGGCGGTGCATGCGTCGGCGTCGTCACAGACGGCCGTATTGTCGGGATGCAAACAGCCGGCCACCGCGTCACAGGACTCGTCGGTGCATGCGTTGCCATCGTCGCAAGCGATCGAAACTTCGACCGCCAGACCGACGCAGCCACCGTCGATGCATGCGTCCAGCGCGGTGCACGCGTCGTCGTCGGTGCACTCGGCCGAGCTCGCTGCGTGCACGCAGCCCACGTCGGGGTCGCAGGCGTCGGTTGTGCAGACCTCGGCGTCGTCGCAGGTGGCGGTCACGTCGATGGCCAGGCCCACACAGGCGCCGCCGCTGCATGCGTCGTCGAGGCTGCACGCGCTCGCGTCGTCGCAAGGATCGCCTTCGTGGATCGGCAACATCTCGCAGGCGCCGGTCTCGGCGACGCAGCCCATCGCCGCGCACGCGGTCTCGTCGATGCCGCAGACGACGAGGGAGGCCGGATTGACCTGACAGGTGACCAAGCCAGCGGTCTTGTCGCAGTACAGCGTGCCGTTGCAGAGGTCGCCATCCTCGAACGGCGCACAGTCGCTGTCGGCCTGGCACAGGCATCCCCCGTCGATGGTCTCGCAGCTGCCGGCGGCGCAAGCGTCGACGGTGCAAGGATCGCCATCGAGTTCACATTGGACGCCGTCGTCGACCGTCACCAGGGCACAGACTCCCGTCTTCGCCTGACAGAGGTTCTTCGCGCAGCCGCCCTCAGCGGTCTGTGGACAGACAACGACCGTGGCGGGGTTGGTTTTGCAGGTGCTGGAGGCCAGCTCGCAGAAGAGCGTGCCGGTGCAAGGGTCGCCGTCCTCCATGGCCGCGCAGGCCGCGTCGCTGTCGCAGGTGCACGCGCTGTTGGCGACCTCGCAGACGCCGGCCTTGCAGTAGTCGACGTTGGTGCACAGGCTACCGTCAGCCTCGCAGGGCTTGCCGTCGTTCAGCGGTTGCATCGCACAGCTGCCCGTATCCAGTTGGCAGATGTTGCGCGAACAGGTGATGTCGTCGAGGGTCGAGCAGACCACGACCGTCGTCGGGTTGATCGTGCACAGGTTGGTGCTCTGGTCGCAGTAGAGCGTACCGTTGCATTGATTGCCGTCCTCGGCCTCGACGCAGTCGGCGTTGGTCACGCACGAGCAGCCGCCGGCACCAGCCACGCAGCCGCCCTCGAGACAGGCGTCGCCCTTGGTGCAGCCCAGACCGTCCTCACAGGGGACGCCGTCCGCCAGCGTCTCTTGAACGCACTCGCCGGTGTCGGGCTGGCACGTCGTCGCGTCGCAGGGGCCATCGGCGGCGGTGGCGCAGTTGACCACAGTGGCGGGGTTGTAGGCGCACTCGCCGGCGGCCTTGTTGCAGAAGAGGGTGCCGTTGCACACATCGCCGTCGTCCCACGCTGCACAGTCGGCGTCATTCGCGCAGGCGCAGCCCTGTAGGGGGCCAAGCCAACAGGTGCCATCTGCGGCGCATGCGTCCTGGGTGCAGGTGTAGCCATCAGCGTCGCAGGAGGCACCCGACTCGGCGTTCTGGAAGCCGCAGCTTCCGTCGGCGGGGTCGCACACCGGCGCGAGACAGTCGCCTAAGTCGCCGTCTGGGCAGACGACGATGCTGCCCGGGTTGATCTTGCAGCTCCACGGCGGCGCGCTCTTGTCGCAGTACAGGCTGCCATTGCACAGGTCGTTGTCGTCGAACGG
>CALGHC010000275.1 GCA_937915965.1 uncultured Myxococcales bacterium | reverse complement strand
CTGTGGGCGAGCTGCAGGTTGGCGGTCGCGGCGACCCAGGCGAGTGTGCCCTTCTTTGCGTCCGCGTCGCCAGGGCGGGCGGCCTTCACCGCCGCCTCGAACGCCGCCTTTGCCTTCACTGGGTCGGCCTTCGCGCCGCTGACATGAACCATGCCGACCTCCAGCCACGCCAGCGCCTGACCCTCGGGGGTCAGCGCCTGCTCGGCGACCTTCTGCCATTCGACCGCCGCTTCGTCGGCACGCCCCAGGGCGGCGAGCGCCGTAGCGCGCGCCTGCCGCAGCGGCAACTCAAGGGCCGCGCCGGCCACCTTGGCCAGCATCGCATCGACGGACGCGAGCTGCGCCTCGTAGTCGCCCAGTTGGCCCTTGGCGCCGCCAACCAGGGTGGCGATCATGTCCGGAGCGTCGCTGATGTCCGCGGACTCGGCGACCTGGACCACTGCCTCGGAGCGCGCCTCGACCGAGGGCCAGGTCGGTCCACTGGGCATATTCGGGTCGATGGTGGGCTCTGCGCCCTCGACGGGCGCTGGCGCCGTGTAGATCGGCCGGGCCTGGGCCTCGAAGATCGGCGCGGTGGCGCGCGCAGCGCCGTCATCAGCCGATGCGGACGCGATCTGCCACAGCCCGATGCCGCCCCAGATGACCGTGACGGCGGCGACAACGCCGACGACCGGGCGCCAGTTCGTCTCCATCCAGTCAGAGAGAGACCAGAGCTTCACCTCGACCTGATCGGCCTGCTGCAGCTCGCGCTGGCGTTCCTTATGCGTTTGGCGGACTCGGCGGGCCATTGGGGGCCTCCTGGCGGGCTGTGCGAATCGGCGTCATGCGGATCCGACAGCGTTTGCGAGCCGCCGTCGATAGTGCGAAAGTGCGAGCGTTGTCAAGCACGACGGGTGCTGACACCGCCCCGGCCGCGAGTCCGGCGCCCGCCGCGATCTCACGCGGCGTTCCTATTGGGGCCACACGGGACCGTCCCGGCACCGACTCAGACCAGCGAGCACCATGCCCCGACACCCCGCACTCTCGCCGCACACGCTCACCCTCAAGCCATCGGTCTTCACTCGACTGCTGCCGCACTTCCGCACGTTGGCTGAGCCGCCGATCGGTCTGCACATTGGCGACACCTGGATCGCGCCTCCCGAAGCGGCGCGCATCGACCGCGTCGCCGAGCGCCTCAAGGGCCGCAATCCCTATGTCTATTCGTCTCCGGACGGCGAGGACCGCCTGCGCGACGCCTTCGTCGAACGATGGAGTCGCCTGGGCGTCGCCGGCCTCGACCGCGATCGCGTCCACATCAGCTGTGGCGCCACTGGCGGCGTCTTCGCGGCGTTGCAGACCTTCGTGGAACCGGGCGACGAGGTCCTCGTGCTCTCGCCGTTCTGGCCGCTGGTGCGGGGAATGATCGTCTCGCTGGGTGCGGTGCCGGTCGAGGTGCCTTTCTATCGGCGACTGCGCGATGGCGAGTCGATCGCCGACATCCTCACCCCCCACTTGAGCCCGCGCACGACAGCGCTGTACGTGATCAGCCCGAACAATCCCGATGGCACCGTCCTCGACGCCGCACGGCGGGCGGAGCTGGCGCGCTTTTGTGTCAGCAACGACCTGTGGGTCGTCAGCGACGAAGCCTACGCCGACTATGTCTTCGAACCGGCCGAGCGCGGCTTCCTCGCCAACGAGGTCGGCATGGCCGGGCGCACCGCGTCCGTCTACACGGTGTCGAAGAGCTACGCGCTAGCTGGGATCCGGATCGGCTTCCTTGTCGGCGACGCGTCCTGGCTGGACGTCGCGCGCCGGGTCACGACCCACACCGTCTACAATCTGCCGATGATCTGCCAGGAGGCCGCGTTCGGGGCCATCACCGAAGGCGACCCCTGGGTCGAGCAGGCCCGCGAGCGCTACGCCGCGGCGGCGACGCGAGTCAGCCGCGACCTGGATGCCGACTTCCTGGCGGCCGAAGGCGGCGGCTACGTCTTCGTCGACCTGGCCCGAGAGATCGGCGAACGCGACACGATGGAGGTCTTGATCGAGCTCCTGGGTCACGGCGTCTCCCTCAGCCCGGGCAGCGCCTTCGGTCAAGACTGGCAGCACCACGTGCGCGTCTGCTACATGTCGGTGCCCGAAGATCGACTCCAGCTCGCCATCGAGAGGCTCAACCGGGCATTCGCGCTGCTGCGCAAACGCTAGCCGCGAGCGCCCGTGGCCGATTCCTGGGCGCCGGATCGCGCCGCACGGAGCCACACGGAGCCACACGGGAGCCGGCCGTGACCCGCATCGTCAATCTGCTTCTGGCCGCGTTGAAGTGGCCCTGCGCGCTGATCGGCGTGGCCCTGCTGGCGTGCCTGGCCGAGGCAGTCGCGCAGGCCGCCGCGTTGATCGCGTCGCAACCCGACAGGCTGTGGCTCTTTGGGTTCGGCGCGGCCAGCTGGCTGGTCGCGTGGACGCTGATCTTTCGCCGCCGGGCCTGGGGGTCGTGGCTGCCGACCCTCTTGCATGAGCTAACCCACGCCCTGGCGGCCTGGCTCACCTTTCATCGGGTTGTCGGGCTACGAGCCAGCTGGCGTTCGGGGGGCGAGATCGAGATCGTCGGCGGCGGCAACTGGTTCATCGCTGTAGCGCCCTACTGGCTACCCCTACCCGCTGTGGCGGTCGCGATCGCGTCGCTGTCGCCGGCGCCGATGGTCGGGGCCTGGCGAGCGGCGGGTCTCGGCGTCGCGCTGGCGTGGCAGGCGACGGTGCTATCGCGCGAGATCCATCGTGACCAAGAGGATCTGCGACGCGCCGGCTGGCTGTTTTGCGCGTGCACCCTGCCCGCGGCGAATCTGCTGGTGGTCGCCCTCGGTCTGGCGTGGGCGGCGTTGGGTCCGGCCGCGGCGGGCGATGTGATGATCACGGTGGGCGAGGGATTGGCCGAACTGGTCGCGCGAGCCGCCGCCCTCGCTTCCGGCTGAGCCCGTGCGGTGACACGAAAAGGCGACCCGCTACCGGCGGCTTCTCGGATCCTGTGGGAGGAGAGGCGAGGACGCGCTACACTGCGCCGGCGCTTGCACGTCGAGGCGTCCCACCTCAAAGGCTGGCATGGACATCGACCGACATCCCGACAGCGGCGGACCTGCCGCTGATCGCATCGCCCCACTTCGCATCGCCCACCTCAGCGATCTGCACATCCTCGACCTGCAGGGAACGAGCTGGCGACGCTTCCTCAACAAGCGGGCGACCGGCGCGGCCAACCTGGTCGGGATGCGCCGCAGCGCCCACCCAGTCGCGCTCGCTGAGGGCCTCGCCGCCTGGCTTCACGCCGCTTCGGTCGATCACGTGCTGATCACCGGCGATCTGACCAACCTGTCGTTGCAGTCGGAGTTCGCGCGGGCCCGACGGATCATCGAGACCATCGGCGGGCCTGACTTTGTCACGCTGGTGCCGGGCAACCACGACGCCTACACCCACGGATCGGCGCGAACGCACCGCTTCGAGCGGACCTTCGGTGACTATCTGGTCGCCGCTGATGCGAGCGCAGAAGAGATCCAGCGGGCGCGCGACGCCGGGCGCGCGCACTACCCATTCGCTAAAGACATCACTCCGCAGGTGCGGGTCTACGGGCTATCGAGCGCGGTGCCGACACCGCCAATGTTGGCGTTCGGCTACGTCGGCCGCGATCAGCTCGGCCGGCTTGAGCGGATGGTCGCCACTGAGACCAGCGCCGCCGCGGTGCGAATCGTGCTGGTCCACCACAACATCCATCATCGCCACGGCCCGGCGGAATACACCGCCTCGTTGATCGATCGCCGCGCGTTCGCCCGGTCGATGCGGACCATCGGCGCGTCCCTGGTGCTCCACGGCCATGTGCACACGCCCCACCAGGGTCATCTGGCTAGCGATGCTGCGTGGCGACCAGGCAACGCGGGCCAACCCGAGCCGGGTGCCTCGATCCCGGTTCTGGCCTGCGGCTCGTCGACCTGGTCGAGCCGCAGCGGCTACGGCGACCGGGCCCATATCAACGTGATTGAGGTCAGCCCGCGGGGCCTCGAACGGGTGCGTTCGTATCGGTACGACGCCGAGGCATGCGGCTTCGTCGCCGAGCACGACGATCTGCTCGAGCGAGCCCTCGACCACGCCATCGGTCTGTAGCAAGCTCTCGCCTGCGGGCGCCGGGAGCCACGGCGCGGCGGCACCAAGCCAGCGCGAGCGGTCCGCGCGGACCGCATGCACGGAGCCAGATCTTGCCCGACGCCCGCCCAGTTCGCGCCGCAAAGCCGGCTGCCTCTGCCGTCGCCGCCACCACCGGTGCGGGCCGCCCGCAGCCACCAGCCGCCCCCAGGAGCGGGCTGCGCGGCTACTTCGAGGTCACCGCCTCGCCCCTGACC
>CALGHC010000274.1 GCA_937915965.1 uncultured Myxococcales bacterium | reverse complement strand
CTCCGCGCTGGCTGGCCGGGCATTTGGTCGCGCGAGGGGCGCGACGGGCGCCATCTGTGGCCGCTCGTTGGTGATCGGCGCGGCCGATGGCCTCGCAGCGGGAGCACGCCCCTGCGATGGCGGCCGACCGACTCGTCTCGCGGGCGGTAGCAACGGCTCTGCCCGGGCTGGCACCGTGCTTGGGCGCTCCTTCGGCACCACCTGGTCCACTACTTCTGGTGGCGGGGGCAACTGGGAGGACTTCGCCGCCGGCGAAGATGGTGGCGGCGGCATCGGGATCGCTGCTTTGAGGTTGCGCCTCGACCCGGTCGGCGCCGCCGGTGCCGCCGCCACCAGATCCGGTGCATCCGCCCCTGGTAGCGAGGCCAGATCACCGACGTGGATATTGAGAGTCGCCGCCTCGTCCGCCGAGTAGGCCTCCTCCATGGACGGGGCAGGAACCGCGAGGGTGGCGTCGACGTCGAAGTCAGCGCTGGCTGCCGGTCGCGGCGGCTCGACTGGGTCGAGGCCGTCCGAATCGGCCGGCGCCGCCTTGCGAGCGGTTGGAAGCGCAGCGCCACAACCCAAGCAAAACCGGTATTTGCCGTCGTTCTTACGTCCGCAGCGTGGGCAGGTGATCATCTGCGCGCCTCGTCTCCGCTGGCGATCCTCGGGGCGAAATCATGCCACGGGACGGGGAGTCTACGACGGGTATGGGTCGAGCGCAAAGGCCCTCCGCAAGGCCCTGATTGTCGCCGCGCGTTCCGCGATGCCACTTTCGCTGACCACCAAGCTGTGTTTCAATGTTGCGCCCGGACGCGGTTCCGCCGGCGGCGGCGGCGAGACCGCGCGAGCGAGGAGACATCGATGTCCATCACCCTGCGCACATTTATCTTCATTGACAGCTTGCAGCCGCAGCTCGCTTCATTCATGGGCAAGACCGCGCGTGGATTCCTGCCAGTGCCGGAGATGGCCAGCCTCTTCGTCGAGATCGCCCCCGGCATCGCGATCAACCGCGTGACCGACGTCGCCCTCAAGGCGACCGACGTCGCCCCCGCGATTCAAGTCGTTGAGCGCGCTTTTGGTCTGCTGGAGGTTCACTCGCACGACCAGGGCGAGGTGGTCAGTGCGGGCAAGGCGATCCTCGCCGACCTCGGGCTGACCGAAGCCGAGCGGGTCAAGCCGCATATCGCCACCAATCAGATCATCCGCTCCGTCGAGCCCTACCAGGCGCAGATCATCAATCGCGGTTCCGCAGGTATGATGATCTTGCCAGGCGAGAGCCTGTTCATCCTCGAGACCCAGCCCGCTGGCTACGCCGCCTTTGCCGCAAATGAGGCCGAGAAGGCAGCCAAGGTCAAGCTGGTCGAGGTGCGACCCTATGGCGCTTTCGGGCGTTTGTGGATGTCCGGGCCCGAGAGCGAGATCGATTCGGCCGCCGAAGCGGCGGTCGCAGCGATTGAGAGCATCGACGGCATCGCACCGAAGTAGCGCCGTTCCTGTCCAGCTCGGAGGCGGGCGGACCGGGGCGGACGAAACGCGACGCTCCACTGCGGGGCGCGCAAATGCAGTCCACGGGACTGCAGCAAGGAAACACGAATGGCAGACGCGCTTGGAATGATCGAAACCAGGGGTTTCACGGCAATGGTTGAGGCCGCAGACGCGATGGTGAAGGCCGCCAAGGTCGAACTGGTCGGCTTCGAGAAGACGGGCGGCGGCTACGTGACCGCCATCGTCCGAGGCGACGTGGCGGCGGTCAAGGCTGCGACTGAGGCGGGTTCGCGTCAGGCCGAACGGGTCGGCGAGCTGGTCTCAGTTCACGTCATCCCACGTCCGCACGCCAACGTCGATCTGGCGCTGCCGCTCGGCCGGCAGGACCTGAGCAAGTAGGCGGGCCTGGGATGTTCGCCGGTGGGCCAAGACCCGCACGGCGACGCGTCCCCGGACCGGTAGCCGCTGCACCGGCGGGCGCCTTTGGGCTGCTCTCTTCGATACGGCCTCGGCCAGATCGAAGGACAGCGCCCGTGGGTCCAGCCGGCGCGGCCAACGCGAGGTGCAAGCATGCTGCTCGGCAAGGTCATCGGCACCGTCGTCGCGTCCCGCAAGGAGCCGGAGATCGAGGGTCTCCGCTTGATGCTGGTGCGCGAACTCGACGCGGCCTGGCAGGCCACCGGAAAGGTGGTAGTCGCCGCCGACGCGGTCGGCGCGGGACAAGGCGAGGTGATCCTCTTCGCGGCTGGCTCCAGCGCCCGCCAGACGGTGGTTACCAACAACCGGCCAGTCGACCATGTAATCATGGCGATTGTCGACACGATCGAGCTGGGAGGCGCGGTCGTCTACGACAAGTCTACGAGCGAGTAGGACGGCGCCCGAATCCACCGTCCGCCCTCCCAGCAGGCTCCGCGGGCGGCCGGACCGTCATGAAGTTGGCCCGGTCGCCGCGCTGCAGCTGACGAGTAGTCAGTCGACCGTGGGCGAAGACCTGGCCGCCACGTCGCAGGAGAGGCCACATGAAACTCGACGAGGCCCACATTCAAGCCATCGTTCAAGAGGTCGTCCGGCGCATGGGCGATGGTGGTGTTGCTCCCACGATTCATACACCGCGCTACACCACCGGTCGCAATGGCCTGTTTGATCAGATCGACGACGCAGTGCACGCGGCGCGAGACGCCTACGATCAGCTTCGCGACACCCCCGTGCACGTCCGCGAGCGAGCCATCCACAACATGCGCGAGGTCAGTCTGGCGCACCTCGACGAGATGGCTGAGCGCGCGGTCGCTGAGACCGGGCTTGGTCGAGTGGCTGACAAGATCGAGAAGAACCGGCTCGTCGCCAACAAGACCCCGGGGATGGAGATCCTTCGCCCGACGGCCCAGACGGGCGACTGCGGTCTGGTCCTCGATGAGCTCGCGCCATTGGGCGTCATTGGCTCGATCACACCCTGCACCAACGCCACCGAGACCATCCTCAACAATGGCATCTCGATGATCGCTGCGGGTAACTCCGTGGTCTTCAACGTGCACCCCTCGGCGAAGCGGACGTTGGCCTGGTACACCCAGATGCTCAACAAGGCATGCGTCGAGGCGGGCGCCCCCGACAACCTGATGACGATGATCGTCGATCCGACGATCCAGAGTGCTCAGGCGTTGATGACGCACGAGGGCGTGCGCCTCCTCGCTGTCACCGGTGGCGGTCCGGTCGTCAAGGCCGCCCTCAACAGCGGCAAGCGTGCTGTCTGTGCCGGTCCCGGCAACCCGCCGGCGGTCGTGGACGAGACCGCCGATCTGCGCCGGGCAGCGCGCAACATCATCGATGGCGCTAGCCTCGACAACAACATCGTCTGCATCGTCGAGAAGGAGATCATCGCGGTGTCGTCGATCGCCGACGGGCTCATGCGCGAGCTGGTCGACGCTGGCGCCTACCACGTCAAAGGCCCCGAGCTCACTCGCCTTGAGAAGTTGCTGATCACGGACGACGGCCATGTCAACCGCAAGTTCGTTGGCAAGAACGCCTCGGTCATCCTGCGCGAGATCGGCGTCAACGTCGCGGACGATGTGCGCATCGCCTTCGCCGAGGTCGAAGAGAGCCATCCGTTCGTGCAACTGGAGATGCTCCTGCCGGTGCTCGGTCTGTTTCGCGTGCCGGACTGGGAGGAGGCGATCCGTGCCGCGCTGCGGGTCGAGCACGGCTACTTCCACACCGCCACCATGCATTCGATGGCGATCGACCGTCTCGATCGCATGGCAAAGGCCGTCAACGTCTCGATATTCGTTAAGAACGCACCCTCGTTCGCCGGCCTGGGCATGCGCGGCGAGGGCTACACCGCTTGGACCATCGCCGGCACCACCGGCGAGGGGCTGACCAACGCCCGCACATGGACCAAGCAACGCCGCTGCACTCTCGCCGGCTTCTTCCGGATCGTCTAACAGCCCATGCCCCGACCCTGGTCGCCCTCCATCGCCGGCATCGAGCTGCGCACGGTCCCCGCTGGGCTGGGTGTGCTCGATGCGTTGGTCAAAGAAGCGTGGGTCAACGTCCGGTTTGGCGGTGACATCGAGCCATCGCACTTCCTCGTACTTTTCGATGGGGACCTTGGCGATGTCGAGGCAGCGCTCGCCCGGGCTCTGCAGGTTGCCGCCGCCGATGCTCTCGAGACGCTGCTGTTGCCGCAGGCTCACGCTGCGCTGCGCTGCGCCCTCGCTGGCGAGTTCCAGTCGGTCGACGAGGCGCTCGCCCACGAGTGGGCTCTTGGTTCGCTGCAATGTCACAGCGTGCTGGGCACCCTGGCTTCTGCCGATCGTGCGCTGAAGGTCGCCGAGACCTCGCTGTTGCGTTTGCGTCTGGCGAGCGAGCTGGGCGGGCAGGGCCACGTCGTGCTGGTCG
>CALGHC010000273.1 GCA_937915965.1 uncultured Myxococcales bacterium | reverse complement strand
GCCCGCCCGGAGAGCCCGCCCGGAGAGCCCGCCACACGAGGACAGGCAGATGACGACGACCACCGAGCGCCTGATCGAGACCGTGCGTGGCGCCATCATCGGCGCCGACGAGTGCATCGATGGACCCTTCGGGCCGCGCCGGGTCACCTACGCCGACTACACCGCTTCGGGTCGGTCGCTGGCCTTCATCGAGGACTTCATCCGCGACGAGGTGATGCCCCGCTACGCCAACACGCACTCCGAGACCAGCGGCACCGGCCGGCAGACGACGCGTTTTCGCGAGGACGCACGCGCCCTCATCAAGGACGCCGTCGGCGGCGGCGAAGACGACGTCGTCATCTTCTGTGGCTCGGGGGCGACCGGCGCGATCGACAAGCTCATCGGCTGCCTCGGCATGCGAATCCCGGCTGGCCTCGACGCCCGCTACGAGCTCAGCGCCCAGATCCCCGCCGCCGAGCGCCCCGTGGTCTTCATTGGCCCATTTGAGCACCACTCCAACGAGCTGCCCTGGCGGGAATCGATCGCCGACGTAGTGACCATCCAAGAGGACGCCGACGGTCGCATCGACCTCGACCAGCTGCGCGCCAGGCTCGTCGAGTACCGCGATCGGCCGCTGCGAATCGGCAGCTTCTCGGCGGCCTCGAACGTCACCGGCATCGGCAGCGACACGCGTAACACCGCGGCGCTCCTGCACGAACACGGCGCGCTCTCTTTTTGGGATTTTGCCGCCGCCGGTCCCTACGTCAAAATCGAAATGAACATGCGCGACGGCGCACCCGGTGGCGATCTGGTCTACAAGGACGCGATCTTCCTCTCGCCGCACAAGTTCATCGGCGGACCCGGCACGCCGGGCATCCTGGTGGCCAAGCGGGCGCTCTTCACCAACGCCGTGCCGGCGGTCCCCGGCGGCGGCACGGTCGCCTACGTCAACAGCAAGTCACACCGCTATCTCACCGACGTCGAGCGCCGCGAAGAGGGTGGCACCCCGGCGATCATCGGCTCGATCCGCGCGGGTCTGGTCTTTCAGCTCAAGGCAGCGGTCGGTTGGGCGGCCATCCGGGCGGTCGAGCACGACCTGGTCACGCGCGCCATCCAGCGCTGGTCGGCGCATCCGCAGCTGCAGATCCTCGGCAACCCGAAGGCCTGGCGGCTGTCGATCGTCTCCTTCGTCGTGCGCCACGGCGAGCGATACCTCCACCACGAGTTCGTCGTCGCCCTGCTCAACGATCTCTTTGGCATCCAGTCGCGCGGTGGCTGCTCGTGCGCGGGGCCCTATGGGCACCGGCTGCTGGGCATCGATCTCGACCGCTCCGCTGAGTTCGAGCGCGAGATCGTGCGCGGCTGCGAGGGCATCAAACCCGGCTGGGTGCGGCTGAACTTCAACTACTTCATCAGCGAGGGCACCTTCGAGTTCCTGCTCGACGCCGTGGCCTTCGTCGCCGACCACGGCTGGAAGCTGCTGCCCGATTACACATTTGAGGCCGACACCGGCAAGTGGCGCCACAGAGACGGTCGGCCCGAGCCGCCGATGAGCCTCGCCGACGTGAGCTACCGTGGCGGTCGGATGGCCTACGCCTCGCGGCGAATGACCGAGCCCGAGTGGGCGCTGCCCGGCTACCTCGACCAGGCCGCCGAGATCGTCGCGGCCGCGGAAGACAAGGCGACGCCATCGACCGTCGCCGAGCCAGCCGTGAACGCTGACTTCGAGCACCTGCGTTGGTTCACCTTGCCAGCCGAGGCGCAAGCTGCGCTGGCGGCCCTCCGGGAGCGGCGCTTGTAGCCATCCGGATCAGGGCCAGCGCAGACGTCGCCCCGTAGAGTTTGCTGCATTGCGCTGACTCGATGCAGACGCTAGCGTCACGGCCGGGAGTTTGGGGAGGATCGCGCCGAATCAAAAATGCCGGAGGCCGCCGATGCCAAACGACCCCTCGCCACTCAACCGCATGCTGATCGACCCCAACGATCTCGACCTGCGCGACGTCGACCCCGAGACCGCCGAGATCCTGCGCAAGACCGTGGCCTTCTTCGAGACGAAGGGAAAGACCCAGCTCAAGCGCGACGACCATGAGCGTGTGTGGTACGCCGACTTCCTCGCGTTCATCGCCGAGAACTCCATCTTCGCCAAGCTGCTCACCCCCGCCGCGTACGGCGACGGCACGACCCGTTGGGACACCTGGCGGAACTGCGCCTTCAACGAGATCCTCGGCTTCTATGGCCTCCACTATTGGTACACATGGCAGGTCACCATCCTCGGCCTTGGACCGATCTGGATGGGCGACAACGAGGCCATCAAGCTGCGGACCGCGGCGATGCTACGCGACGGCGGCATCTTCGGCTTCGGCCTCTCGGAGAAGGACCACGGCGCCGACGTCTACTCCACCGAGATGACCCTCGCGCCCGCCGAGACCGGCGGATGGCGGGCCAACGGCCGCAAGTACTACATCGGCAACGCCAATCGGGCTGCCCTGGTGTCGACGCTCGGCAAGTTCGCCGCCACCGACGGCCCTGGCGGCGGCGACGAGTTCGTCTTCTTTGCGGTCGATTCGCAGCACGGTCAATTCGAGTGCGTTCGAAACCTCGTCAACGTGCAGAGCTATGTCGCCGAATACTCCCTCGTCGACTACCCGGTGCCAGACGATGCGGTCCTTTCGCGCGGCCAGGCGGCCTGGGACTCGGCCCTAAACAC
>CALGHC010000272.1 GCA_937915965.1 uncultured Myxococcales bacterium | reverse complement strand
CGCGTCTGCCTCCGGTCCCGCCCGCATCTTCCTCAGGTCTCGCCCGCATCTGCCTCAGGTCCCGCCCTGCATCTGCCTCTGGCCCCTCCGCATGCGGCGCGCTATCCTCCTGTCCCGTTTGTCACCGGAGGCCCCTATGTCCGTCGCCCCGCTTCGCAGCTGCGCCCTTGCCGCCCTCGCCCTCGTCAGCTCCGCTTCGTTGCTGCTGCCGCGCCCCTTGCAGGCATGCGGTGGCTGCTTCTCGCCGCCGCAGGCGACGCTCATCGTCCAGGACGCCGAGCGCATCTTGTTTCATCGCGATCCCGCTACGGCCAAGACCACGGTCTGGATCGAGGTCCGCTACAACGGCCCGGTGAACGACTTTGGTTGGGTGTTACCCCTGCCGTCCGTGCCCAAGGTCGGCGTCGGTACATCGTACGTCTTCGATCGCATCGATCAGGCGACCGCGCCGCGGTTCGTGACGGTCCGCGACTTCCGCGCTGAGGGCTGTGACTACGGCGGCATCTCCGCGTCGTCGGGCGGTTGCGGCGCGTCGGACGACATGGCCAGCGGCGGAGCCGCCGCGCCGCGCGCGGCTTTCGGAGGCGGGCAAAACGGCGGCAAGGGCGTGAAGATCGTCGCCCAGGGTCAGGCGGGCGAGTACGACTACAAGGTCCTCGACAGCGACGCTGCCCAGCCGCTGCTCGATTGGCTCAACGACAACGGTTTCGACACGCCCGACAAGGCGCTGGGCATCATCGAGAGCCATCTGACCAAGGGCGACGTCTTCCTCGCCCTGAAGCTGACCAACGGCGCTGGCCTCAGCGGCATTCGACCGATCGCGCTGGAGATGGACGGCGCCGACGCATGTGTGCCGCTGCGTCTCACCGCCATCGCCGCCGAGGACGACATGCAGGTGCTCGTCTACCTGCTCGGACCCGGACGGGCGATCCCCAAGAACCAGCTGCACGTGCGCATCAACCCCCTTAAGCTGCGCTGGCCGGGCGGCGTCAACAACTACCCCGAGGTCCTCTCCGCCGCCATCGACGAGGCCGCAGGCCGGGCTTTTGTCACCGAATACGCCGGTCCCGCCAAGAATGTCACGGTTCTGCAGCCGCTCGCTGACTTCAACAACGACGTCGCGGCGCTTTACGGCCAGCCGATCAGTGGCCGGCTGGGTTGGTCGACGGGCCAGCTCTTCCCGGTCGGCTCGCTCAACGCCAGCGCCTTCAAGATCGTCAGCAGCGGCGCCACGCTCGTCGTCGCCCTGATGAACAACGGTCTGGTGCTCACCGAGGATGTCGCCGGCATCATCGAGGCGACCACCGCCTTCGCCCAGCAGGCCGGCCAGACCGACGTCCTGACCTTCTACAGCGAGCTCGCGACCGGCGCGCGGCAGCTGGGCAGCTCGGCCAACGCGCAGAAGGTCGACGGCGAGGCGCTGTTTACTGCGCTCAACAGTGGCTTCGTCGCACCGGTCGATTCGATCCGCTCGGCGTTCGAGTCTGCGACCACCTTCACGCGGCTGATGCTGCGCATCTCGGCGGACGAGATGGACCGTGACCCGATCTTCGGCTTCAACCCAGCTCTGCCGCCGGTGGACGCCATCCACGCTGCTGACGTGCACACGGTGTGCAGCGCGCGCGACCAGAC